>CAMPJH010000111.1 GCA_946886845.1 uncultured Sphingomonas sp.
CGAACACCCCCTGCGGCCGAATCGCCGCCAGCGGCTGGCACACCTGCGCGATGACGATGGCGGTAATCGCCCGCTATGTGGTCAAGGACGAGCAGGCCGGTATCGGCTCGCCCGGGGTCGACGAGCTGCGCTGGCTAAAGCCGGTTTATCCTGGCGACACCTTGCACGTGCGCGGCAAGATCATCGAAACCCGGCCGTCGCGGAGCAAGCCGGAAATCGGCTCGTTCCGGACCGAGACGATCGTCACCAACCAGGACGATGACCCGGTCATGCGGTTCACGTCGATCGTCCTGATGCGCCGGCGCCCGCAGGGGGACGCAGCCGCCTAGTCGTCGTCGCCGGTTCGGTCGCGGCGGTCGCGCGTGGTGCGCGTCGTGATTCGGTCGGCCCGGCGCTGCTGCACACGCTGTTGGCTGGCCTCGCGGCGTTCGGCGCGCTCCTCGATCCTGGTCGCACGCCGCTCGGCTTGCTGGCGGTTGAAGTCGCTCCACTGCGGGGTCAGCGTTCGATTCTGCTTTTTGGCTTCGGCTTCCGCGCGCTCGCGCCGCTCCGTCCAGTAGCGCCGATGCGCGTCGCTCCACCGGTGCGCCCGGCGATAACGGTCGTACACATAGTAACCGGTGCCCGGATAATAATAATCGCCGTACCAGCCGTAGTAGGAACTGCCGCAGCCGTAGCCGGAGCCGTAGCCGCCATAGCCGCCGTACCCGCCATAACCGCCGTAGGGGCTGTAGCAGCTGCCGTAGCCGCCATAGCCCGAGCCATAACCGACTCCGACGGAAAGCCCGCCGAGCCCGCCGTAGCCGCCATATCCACCATAGCCATAAGCGCAGCCGCCGAGCGCGGTCGCTCCGGCAATCAGAATTGCAAGACGCGTACGCATCACTCCGCCTCCTCAATACGCGAGGTTATACCATTAAATCCGTGGGGAGATTGCGCGTTCCACCATTTCGCCGCGATGAATGACCGTTGACCTCAGCTCGGACCGGTTAGGGCGTGACTCCGGCCTTCTTGCTGGCGCGGCGCCGCTTCGCCTTGTTCTTCGGGTCGAGCGGGCCGGTGACCCGGACCTTGCGCTTCGCCTCCGCCCAGATGTTGCGATAGGCCAGATAGCCGAGCACGGTTCCGAACAGCAGGAATACGACCACCGCGAAACCGTAGGAATGGCGGCGAGTCAGGCTCGGCTCGGCGGCCCACACCAGGAAGGCGCTGACGTCCTTGGCCATCTGGTCGACGGTCGGTGCCGGATTGCCCGGCGCGTAGGTCACTTGGCCGTCGGCGGTCAGCGGCGGCGGCATGGCGATGTTCAAATTGGCGAAATAGGGATTGAAATAGAGTCCTTGCGGGGTCTTCGCGCTCGGGAACTTGTGGACCAGCTCGGCCGGCTGCTGCTGATAGCCGGTCAGCAGCGAATAGACGTAGGCGGCGCCGCCTTCGCGCGCCTTGGTGATCAGCGACAGGTCGGGCGGAAGCGCGTTGTTGTTGGCCGCTCGCGCCGCGATTTCGTTCGGATAGGGAGCCGGGAAGCGGTCGGACGGGATCGCCTTGCGGGTGGCCGGCTCGCCGGTTTCCGGGTTGATGCTCGGCACCTCGATCGGCCACTGGTCGGCGATCGCCCGCACCTCGGCCTCGCCATAGCCGAGCTCCTCGAGGTTGCGGAACGCGACCTGCTCGAGCCCGTGGCAGGCGGCGCAGACCTCCTTGTAGACCTGGAAGCCGCGCTGCAGCTGCTGGTTGTCGAAATGGCCGAACGGCCCGTCGCTCGCCAAATGGAGCGGCTTGGGATGCTTGTGGAACTCTTCCTCTGCAAGCGGCTCGGGCGGATTGTCGAAATAATCCTTCGCGCCCGAAAACAGGGAGATCAGCAACACGCCGACGAAGGCAATTCCGACAAAGCGAGCAATCCAGCGGATCATGTCTGATTAGCTCCCTTAGTCCGCGACTGTCGTTGTGCCGGGCTCGACGCCGACGGGAGCAGCTTCCTGCTTCTCGCCATGCAGTACCGACTGGGTGATAGAATTCGGCAGCGGCAGGGTCCGCTCATATTTCGAGATGAGCGGCAGGATGATCAGGAAGTGTGCGAAATAATAAGCGGTGGCGATCTGGCCGATGGCGATCCACGGCTGGACCACCGGCTTCATCCCGCACAGGCCGAGGACGAACACGTCGATCACCAGCAGCCAGAAGAAGCGCTTGAACACCGGCCGGTAGCTGCCCGAGCGCACCGGCGACCTGTCGAGCCACGGCAGGAAGAACAGCAGCAGGATCGAGGCGAACATCGCCAGCACGCCCCACAGCTTGGCTTCGAGGATGAAGTCGACCGTGAAGGCGCGGAGGATCGCGTAGAACGGCCAGAAATACCATTCCGGGACGATGTGCGCCGGAGTCGCTAGCGGGTTGGCCGGAATGTAATTGTCCGGATGGCCGAGCGCGTTGGGCGCGAAATAGACAACCATCGCATAGAGCAGCAGGACGCCGGCCGCGAACCAGCCGTCCTTGGCGGTGTAGAACGGATGGAACGGCAAGGTGTCTTTCTCATCCTTGACGTCGACCCCGGTCGGGTTGCCCGAGCCCGGGATGTGCAGCGCCCAGATGTGGAGGATGACCACCGCGGCGATCACGAACGGCAGCAGGTAATGGAGCGAGAAGAAGCGGGTCAGCGATGCCTGGTCGGGAGCGAAGCCCCCCAACAGCCATACCCGGAGCGGCTCGCCGATGACCGGGAAGGCCGAGAAGAAGCCGGTGATGACCTGCGCGCCCCAATAGCTCATCTGGCCCCACGGCAGGACGTAGCCGAGGAACGCCGTCGCCATCATCAGCAAATAGATCACCAGCCCGAGCATCCACACCAGCTCGCGCGGCGCCTTGTAGCTGCCGTAATAGAGACCGCGGAAAATATGGATGTAGGTGACGATGAAGAAGAAGCTGGCGCCGTTGGAGTGGGCATAGCGGAGCAGCCAGCCGGCGTTGACGTCGCGCATGATGTGCTCGACCGAATTGAAGGCGCCGTCGGCGGTCGCGTAATACCACATCGCCAGCACGATTCCGGTGACGATCTGGATGACCAGGAAGACCCCGGCGAGGACTCCGAAATTCCACCAGTAATTGAGGTTGCGCGGCACCGGATAGCCGCCGCCGACAGCGCCGTAGGCCAGGCGCGGGAGCGGCAGCCGCTCGTCGAGCCAGCGCATGAACGGGCTCTTGGGTTCGTAGGTCTTGGCCCAGGAAAAGCTCATGTCCTCTTGCTCTCCCCCCTAGCCGATCCGGACCGTGGTCGGCGTCGTGAATTCATAGTCGGGAACGAACAGGTTCTTCGGCGCCGGCCCGGTGCGGATCCGCGCCGCCGTGTCGTAGGCCGAGCCGTGGCACGGGCAGAAATAGCCGCCGTACGGACCCTTGTTCTCGCCCTCGCCGATGCCGAGCGGGACGCAGCCGAGGTGGGTGCAGACGCCGAGCGTGATCAGCCAGTTCGGCTTGCCCGGCTTGGTCCGCTGGGCCAGCGTCTGCGGATCGCGAAGCTCGCTCAGCGGCACCGCGTTCGCTTCCTCGATCTCGCGCGGCATCAGGTTGCGGACGAACACCGGCTGCTTGCGCCAGACCGTCTTGATGCCCTGCCCCGGCTGGATCTTGGAGACGTCGACCTCGGTCGTCGACAGCGCCAGCACGTCGGCCGGCGGCGCCATTTGCACCAGCAGCGGGGCGATCGCCGCGACCGTGCCGACGCCGGCAAAGCTGACCGCGGCAACATTGAGGAAATCGCGGCGGCGAACGCCATCGCCAGCCGTAACCGGAACGTCAGCCATGCTTACCCTATGACTAGTGGCGGCCCGCCAGCGGGGCCCCCTAAGGCGATTGGCGGGCCTGATAGCGGCGGGTTCGGAGGTTGTGAAGGGGCGGTTTTCGCTTACTGGCCGCCGGCCAGAGTTGCCGCCGCCAGCGCCTCGCTCTCGCGGCGTCCGCCGAACGCCGCCTTGAGCATCACCAGTGCGGCGTAGAGCACGACCACCATGACCAGCCAGCGCAACAGATCTAGCGGCATGTTTTTGACCAGGAATGCGGCGACAAACACCGCCGGGATGCCGCCCAAGGTGATGCCGATGGCGATCTTCAGGTCGATCTGGCCAAGGTTGATGTGGCGGATGCTCGCGCCGGCGCCGCACAGGCCGGCACCCGCCGCCATGATCGGGAAGCACAGCTTCGGGTCCATGCCCATCAGGCTTAGCATCACCAACGTCGGGGCATAATTGCCGACTCCGAAGTTGAGCAGCAGGCCGAACAGGAAATTGGCGGCGATGGCGACGATCATCAGGTTGAGCGGCAAGCCGGTGGCGGTGCCGCCGCCCGGCATCATGTCGAGGTTGTTGACCGCATAGAGCGCCGCCGCCAGCAGCAAGGCGACCGCAACCACCAGCTGCACCACCCACAAGCGCACCTTGCCGACCAGAGGCGCGCCCATCAGCCCTCCCATCAGCAGGGCGATGACGCAGCCCACCAGGAGCACCGGCTCGACCATCACGCCGAGCAGGATGAGGAAGATGAAGCCCTGGAGCATCGCCGGCGGCGTATGGCCGACCAGCATTGTGCAGGGGATCAGCCGGTCGGGCACCAGCCGGCGGAACTTGAGCCAGGCCATGGTCGGAGCGAACGAGCCGATCCCGAGCGTGTCGAAGAAGTTGGTGATCGCACCGAGAACGGCTGCCTCTCCGCTCGGCACGACCCGCTCGGCGACCGCCGAGCGAATCAGAACCACGGCATAAAACAGGATCGCCAGGCACAGCGGAACCAGAAGCGCGATCAGCATGGCTGCCCCCTTCCGAGCCGCGGACGATCGTTCGGCTTGTAGATGATCGGGATGTCCTTCGCTACACGGCTCCCCATGCTCGTCCTCGACCACCAGCAAAAGTCTGCCAGGGACTGGTTCGAAAGCCTTCGCGACCGGATTTGCGCTGCCTTTGAAGCGATCGAGCGCGAGGCCGGATCGGACGCCGCCTTCGTCCGCACGCCATGGGAACGGCCCGACGAAAGCGGCAGGTCGGGCGGTGGCGGCGTGCGTGCGCAAATGAACGGCAAGGTGTTCGAAAAGGTCGGGGTCAACGTCTCGACCGTCGGCGGGGAATTCTCGCCCGAGTTCGCCGCCACCATCTTCGGCGCCGGCGAGAACGAACCGACTTTCTTCGCCACCGGCATCAGCCTGGTCGCCCACATGGCCAACCCGCACGTGCCGGCGGTCCACATGAACACGCGTTTCCTCACGACCACCCGGCGCTGGTTCGGTGGCGGCGCCGACCTCAACCCGGCGATCCCCTATGCGGAAGATACCGACGCCTTCCACGCCCGGCTGCGCGCCGCCTGCGCCGCCCACGACCCGACCTTCTATCCGCGCTT
>CAMPJH010000112.1 GCA_946886845.1 uncultured Sphingomonas sp.
GCAATGCGGTGCTTGCCGCCGCCGACCTGGCGCTGCGGCTGGAGAAGCTCAAGCGGGACGGGCTGTCGGTCAACCCGGGCCGGATCGACGGCGGCGGGCCGAGCAACGTCGTGCCCGACCTAGCGGTGCTTCGAGTCAATTTGCGCCCGAGGACGCCGGAGATCGAGGCCGAAGCCGAGCGGCTGATCGACGAGGCGGTCGCGGCGGTCGCGGCCGAACGCGATATCCAGATCGAGGTCCACGGCGGCTTCGGTCGGCCGCCCAAGCCGCTGACGGCCGAGGCGGAGCGGCTGTTCGAGCTGGTCAAAATGGCCGGCGCCGACCTCGGCCAGGCGATCGGCTGGCAGCCCTCGGGCGGGGTTTGCGACGGCAACAACATCGCCGCCTGCGGCGTCCCCGTTGTCGACACGATGGGCGTCCGCGGCGGCAAGATTCACAGCATGGAGGAATTTCTGATTACCGAAAGTCTCGGCGAGCGCGCGGCCTTGTCCGCGCTGACGATCCTTCGAATCGCGGAGGGCCGGCTATGAGCTTCCGGGTGCGGCCGGCAAGGCCCGAGGACTTCAAGGCGATCTATGAGATGGCGAAGCTGACCGGCGGCGGCTTCACCAACCTGCCGCCCGACCGCGATACCTTGGTCCGCAAGCTCGACCGGTCGGCAAAGTCGTTCGCCCGCCAGGAGGATAGCCAGGCCGGTGACCTCTACATGTTCGTGCTCGAGGACCCGAAGAAACGGCAGATCCGCGGCACCTGCCAGGTGTTCGGACAGGTCGGCGTCGTCCAGCCCTTCTACAGCTATCATATCAGCACCTTGACCCAGGCCAGCCCGGAGCTCGGCAAGACCTTCCGCAACCAGACCCTGACCCTGACTACCGACCTCGAGGGCTCGTCCGAGGTCGGCGGCCTGTTCCTCCATCCGCAGGTCCGCGCCGGGGGCTGGGGATCGCTGCTCGCCCGAAGCCGCTATCATTTCATCCGTCATCACAGGCCGCGCTTCGGCGAGCGCACCCTGGCCGAGCTCCGCGGAGTCATCGACGAAGCCGGCAACGCGCCTTTTTGGGACGGGCTCGCCGGACGCTTCTTCGGCATGAGTTTCCCGGAAGCCGACGAGTTCAACGCCATCCACGGCACCCGCTTCATCGCCGATTTGATGCCGAAGACTCCGATTTACGTCGCGCTGCTCGCCGACAGCGCCAAGGCGGTGATCGGCCAGCCGCACCCGACCGGCCGGGCGGCACTGAAGATGCTCGAGCAGGAAGGCTTCTACTACGACCGCTATATCGACATCTTCGACGGCGGGCCGACGGTGGTCGCCGACACCGACGAGATCCGGACGGTGCGAGACTCCACCTATGAAACGATCGTCGAGATCGGCGAGGGCGGCAAGCTGCCGATGCTGATCAGCGCCGGCCGGCTCGGCGATTTCCGGGCCTGCGCGGCGACCGTCCGGAAGATCCCGAACGAGGGCCTGGGCCTCGACCGGGAATGCGCCGAGCTGCTCGAGGTCAAGGAGGGCGACCAGGTGCTGGCGGTCGGGCGCTGATGTCCCTGGTCGAGATCAACTTCGACGGGATCGTCGGCCCGACCCACAATTATTCGGGCCTGAGCTTCGGCAACCTCGCTTCGACCCGCAACGTCGGCAAGCTGTCGAGCCCGCGCGCGGCGGCTCTCCAGGGCGTCGAGAAGATGCGCGCCAACCTGTCGCTCGGGCTGACGCAGGGCCTGTTCGTGCCGCATCCGCGGCCCGACCGCGGCTGGCTGGCGGAGCTCGGAACGACGATCGAAGCGGCCGAGCCGGGGCTCGCCGCCAATGCCATGTCGGCGTCGGCGATGTGGGCGGCCAATGCGGCGACGGTATCGCCCGCTCCGGACTGCGCGGACGGCAAGTGCCACCTGACCGTCGCCAATTTGCGGACGATGCCGCACCGCAGCCACGAGTGGCCGGCGACACTGGCACAGCTTCGGCTGGCCTTCCGCGACCCTGCCCGATTCGCCGTTCATCCGCCGATCCCGCCGGCTTTTGGCGACGAGGGTGCCGCCAACCATATGCGGCTGGCGAGCGCTTACGATCGGCCCGGCGTCGAGCTGTTCGTCTACGGCCTAAGCGGCGGCGGCTTCCCGGCGCGCCAGCATATCGAAGCCTGCAAGGCGATCGCCAGGCTCCACCGGCTCGACCCCGAGCGGACATTGTTCGTCGCGCAGTCGGAGGCGGCAATCGCCGCCGGCGCCTTCCACAACGACGTCGTCGCGGTCGCCAACGGGCCGGTGCTGTTCGCGCACGAGCAAGCCTTCGCCGACCGCAGCTGGGTGATCGAGCAATGCGAACGGCTGTTCCCGGAGCTGCAGCTGGTCGAAGTCCCCGAGTCCGAGGTTCCGCTGCGAGATGCCGTCAAATCCTATCTGTTCAACGCCCAGCTGGTGACCCCGCCGGGCGGCGAGACGATCCTGATCGTCCCGACCGAGGCGCGCGAGACTCCGTCGGTGTGGGCATGGCTGCAGCGGCACATCGCCGGCAACGGCCCGATCCGCCGGATCGAGGTGGTCGATATTCGCCAGTCGATGGCCAACGGCGGCGGCCCTGCCTGCCTGCGGCTGCGGGTGGTCGCCGATCCCGCCACCGTCGACCCGCGATTCCTCGTCGACGAGGCCAGGCTCGACCGGATCGCCGCGGTTATCGAGCGCGCGTGGCCGGCGGAGATCCACAGCGACGACCTGCAAAGCCCGGCGCTGATCAGCGATGTCGAGCGGGCGCGCTCGGCGCTGCTCGAATCGCTCGACCTCTCCGAGCTGAACTGAGCAATTCCCGAAACGGGACGATTAGCGAAAAGTTACGCCGACTTTAACCTTGCCTGGTAGGACTTAAACGGCTCAAAACCGCCATCGACACGTTCCATCGTTAACGAATGGCAATGCTGAGCAAGATCGGTCGCCTTTTCCAGATCAAGACGCGCTTCGAGGCGTGGGTGGTGATCTATGCGCTCGCGCTCGGCGCGGTGTCGCGCGGCCAGTCCTATCTGGCGGAGTATCCGGGCTTCAGCGGCTGGCTGCTCGCCGCCGCCTGCACCGGAGTCGTGTTCCTGGCCGGCGCCAAGCTGCTCGATTCGGTCAGGCCGAGCGAAGCGCTGGTCGGCGCTTATCGGCCGGAGCCCCGCCTCACCTTCAGTCGTAATCCACCCACAACTCGCCGCCCGGGCCGCGATTCAGAGTCACCACTTTCGCGTCGCACAGGTTCACCCCCGACCATACGACCATCCGCCCGTCGGGCAGGGTCGCCTGAAGGTCGAAGGCACAATCGGGATTGGTGAAGGCGACGGCGCCGCGACCGCCCGACCTCGGCAGCGGCAGCGGAGCAACCGTCAGCGGCGCCCATGACTGGGTCCCGAAACGGCGCGCCATCAACCCCGTGAAGCTGATGTCGGTATTGTTGACGAGCGTGAAATTGGTCGCCTGAGCGGCGAGCGGCGCCGGGATCGCGCAAGCGAGGGCCGCAATGGCAAGCGCAAGAGTCTTCGTCTTCATGCCGCCGCTTATATACCGGCCGTGGCGGCGCTGCGAGTAGCTGAGCGGCCCTAGCTTAGCGCGACGTCGATCGTCGGGTAGACCGGCCAGCGGCGGCAGACGACCGTCGCGTCATTCCCCTGCCTCTGGCTCTCCGACAGCGGCAGTGCCGTCGAGCAGAAAGCACATTCCGCCAGCTGGCGGCCGATGATCCAATGACTTCGGCCGCAGCCGGGGCAGTGATTCGCTTCGCCTTCGCGATAAACCGCATGATAGCCGCGCACGTTCGGATCGAACGGGTCGCGGCCGGACTGGATAGGGCTGAACACAGCTCGTTTCCTTTCAATATCTTGGAGCGACAACGAGCGGTGTTTTCATATGTTTCCATCGGATCGTTGCTTTGCCGAAATCGCCGATGCATAACATTTGGCTTCGCAGTGCCGGGGGCTGTGGATATTAACCATCCTTTAGGGGTTCCCGCGCATCGTCCGCTCGACCGGAGGGGCATGAGCATGGAGTCGAACGAGCGCTATTATCGTCGTCGGGCGGTCGAAGAGCGGATCGCTGCCCAGCGAGCAGTCACCGAAGCGGCGCGGACCTGGCACGCCAAGCTGGCGGAAGATTTCGCGACTCGGGCGGCAGCCGCGACGGCAGCCGCGGTGACAACGACCAGCGCGGTCGCTTAACGCAGCAATCACATTCCCTGCGCTGGCTCGATGGCGTCGAGATCGGCAGGCTTGCCTCCCTTCTATAGCGTGCCTATGTGCGCCGCTCGCCTCGCTATCGAGGCGCGCGCCCGTAGCTCAGCTGGATAGAGCACCAGACTACGAATCTGGGGGCCGGGAGTTCGAATCTCTCCGGGCGCGCCATTTCCCTCCCCCGCCGGCAATTGCGTCGCCGCCTCGCGCTTCCTAGAGATTGCCGATGCGTCCCGCCTTCCTTGCAATGCTGCTGGCACTGTTCGGTTGCGCGACGAGCGCCGTCGACTCGCCGTCGCTGGCGCCGCGGCCGGCCGAGGCGATCGACCCGCGGCTGCCGGTCGAGGAGCCGGCCCTGCCGGCCAATGCCAACCCGCAACTGGCGGGGCAACTGAATGCCCTCATTGCCCAGGCCATCGCTGGGGACGAAGCGTTTCGCTCGGCCGCCGACAAGGCGGAACGGCTGGCTGCGGCGGCGGGCCCTCCACAGAGCGAAAGCTGGATCGTCGCCCAGCAGGCGCTGGCCGCCGCGATTGCGGCGCGGGAGCCGGTGACGTCGGCGCTCGGCGACATCGATGCTCTCGGCGCCGAGCGGATAAATCGCTTGGGCGGGATTGCGGCCGCCGACCTGGCCGCGATCAATGCCGCCGCGGCCCGGGTCGCGGAGATCGACGAGCGCGAGGCGAGCGTGATCGCCCGGATACAGGCGATGCTCGCCAGCTAGCCGGCGATCAGCCGGGCGGCGTCCAGCGCATGATAAGTGAGAACGCCGGTAGCTTCGGCGCGCTTGAAGGCCAGCAACGTCTCGAGAATCAGCGCGTCGCGGTCGCCGGCTCCGGCCGCCGCGGCATGCTCGATCATCGCATACTCGCCCGATACCTGATAGCCGAAGGTCGGCACGCCGAACCGCTCGCGCACCCGCCAGATGATGTCGAGATAGGGCAGGCCCGGCTTGACCATCACCATGTCGGCGCCCTCGGCCAAGTCGAGCGCGACTTCGCGCAGCGCCTCGTCGCCATTGGCCGGGTCCATCTGATAGCCGCGCTTGTCGCCCTTGAGCCGGCCCTGGCTTCCAACTGCCTCGCGGAACGGGCCGTAGAAGGCCGAGGCGTATTTC
>CAMPJH010000113.1 GCA_946886845.1 uncultured Sphingomonas sp.
CGGTCAGGACTCCGCCTTCCTCATAGCCGACATAGCCGGGAGGGGCGCCGATCAGTCGCGCGACCGCGTGCTTCTCCATGAACTCGGACATGTCGATCCGGACCATCGCCGAGGGATCGTCGAACAGGAATTCGGCCAACGCCTTGGTCAGCTCGGTCTTGCCGACTCCTGTCGGGCCGAGGAACAGGAAGGAGCCGAGTGGCCGGTTGGGGTCCTGCAGGCCGGCGCGGGCGCGGCGGACGGCCGCCGAGACTGCTTTGACCGCTTCGTCCTGGCCGATCACCCGGGCGCCGATCGCGGTCTCCATCTGCATCAATTTCTCGCGTTCGCCCTCCATCATCCGCTCGACCGGGATTCCGGTCCAGCGGCTGACCACGGCGGCGATGTCCTGGTCGGTGACTTCCTCGCGAAGCATCGCGCCCTTGGTCACTGCCGCGGCTTCGGCGAGTTGCTTCTCGAGCTCGGGGATGCGCCCGTATTGGAGCTCCCCGGCCTTGGCGAGGTCGCCGCTTCGCTGCGCCTGCTCAAGCTCGATCCTAGCGGCGTCGAGTTGCTCCTTGATCTTGGCCTCGCCGGCGATCTTTTCCTTTTCCGCCCGCCAGCGCTGGGTCAGCTCGGACGATTGCTGCTCGAGGTTGGCGAGCTCTTTCTCGAGCTTGTCGAGCCGCTCCTTCGACGCCTTGTCCGGCTCCTTCTTCAGCGCCTCGCGCTCGATCTTGAGCTGGATGATCCGGCGATCGAGATTCTCGATCTCCTCGGGCTTGGATTCGACTTCCATTCGGATCCGACTCGCCGCCTCGTCCATCAGGTCGATCGCCTTGTCGGGCAGGAATCGGTCGGTGATGTAACGGTTCGACAGGGTCGCGGCCGCGACGATCGCGGCGTCGGTGATCCTGACGCCGTGGTGGAGCTCGTATTTCTCCTTCAGCCCGCGAAGGATGGAGATGGTGTCGGCAACTGTCGGCTCGCGCACGAACACCGGCTGGAAGCGGCGTTCCAGAGCCGCATCCTTTTCGACATGCTTGCGATATTCGTCGAGCGTCGTTGCGCCGATCACGTGAAGCTCGCCGCGCGACAGCGCCGGCTTGAGCAGGTTGGACGCGTCCATCGCGCCTTCGCTTTTCCCGGCGCCGACCAAGGTGTGCATCTCGTCGATGAAGAGGATGATATTGCCTTGTGACTGCTTCACCTCGTCGATGACGCCCTTCAAGCGTTCCTCGAACTCGCCGCGATATTTCGCGCCGGCGATGAGCGAGCCCATGTCGAGCGCCAGCAGGCGGCGATCCTTGAGGCCATCGGGCACATCGCCGTTGGCGATCCGGATCGCCAGGCCCTCGACGATCGCGGTCTTGCCGACGCCCGGCTCGCCGATCAGCACCGGATTGTTCTTGGTGCGGCGGGCGAGGACCTGGATCGTCCTCCGGATTTCCTCGTCGCGGCCGATGACCGGGTCGAGCTTGCCCTCCCGCGCCGCCTCTGTGAGATCGCGCGTGTAGCGCTTGAGCGCATCATAGCGGTCCTCGGACGCCTGCGTGTCCGCGGTCCGGCCGCCGCGCAGCTTCTCGATCGCGGCATTGAGCGCCTGCGGCTTGAGCCCTGCTTTCTCGAGCGCCGCCGCGACGTCGGTGCCCTTGGACAGAGTCATCGCCAGCAGAATCCGCTCGACGGTCACATATTGGTCGCCGGCTTTCTTCGCGACCTGCTCCGCCTGGTCGAGGATCCGGATGGTGTCGCCGTCGAGCGCCGGCGCCTGGGTCGCACCGGTTCCGGTTACCGCCGGAATCTTGGCAACCAGCGCATCGACCTCGCGCCGCGCCGCGATGGGGTCGCCGCCGGCGGCCTCGATCAGCCCCGCCGCCATGCCCTGCTCGTCGTCGAGCAGCGCCTTGAGCAAATGCGCGGGGGCGATTCGTTGATGATGCTCGCGAACCGCGATCGTCTGGGCCGCCTGGAGAAAGCCTCGCGCCCTATCGGTGAGTTTCTCGAAATCCATGGCTACACCTCGAACTGGAGGTGATGTGGGGTGCTACCGGCGCAGCACAAGTCCCTATTCGTGTTGCGGCGCAGCAGCCGTCACCGGCGGGTTCGCTTCGGGCACGTAGGGCATCGGGCCCTCGGCCAGGACCGCGGCGCACCCATAACCGCCACGGGCGCCCGCCATTCCCCATTCCCGGAACTTGCGGGCGTCGATATGGAATCTGAGGCCCTTGTAGAGGCCAAGCCCGATGGCGTTCCAATTGCCGGTGTCGAGTTGAATCCGGCAGAGCGTCGCCATCAACGCCTCGCGCGTGATCGGTCGCGTCGGAACCATGTCGATGCCGCCGCCGGTCAGGTGAGTCGAAGTCGGTGCGCCGGCTGCGCAGCTGTTGAGTGTCGGGTTGCGATAGGCCGAGACCGGCTCGACTTCTCCGATCACCGGCTCGATGACCGCCCCGATATAGCGCAAGGCGTGGACTATATTGGGCCAGTGTTCGGTCGGTGGGACCTCGAATGGCTGGCCGCCGCACTTGCGCCAATCGCTCGCAGTGCGCAGCAGCTGCCAGGTTGGAACCACTCCGCCGACGCCGTTGATCGTCAGATAGTCGTTGAATGCGCGCACCCGGATCGGATGGACGACGGACGCCATATACCAATTGCGATAGCCGCGCTCATCCTGGCCGACGATCACATAGGGTTGGGTGGGCGCCCAGATTGCCGGCGCTGGGCCCGGGGCGGCAGAGCTTGCCGGATAGGCTTGTCCAACCGCGCCTGAGGCGAGGAGAACGCAAAGGCCGGCAAGCGCACGCATCCGCCCACCATAAACCGCAGGCGGCGCTTGAAAAGCGCTTCGGCGCCGGTCACAGCTTGGAAATGAGCCAGCCCATCGACGTCGATCTGCCCCACAAGCTCGGCAAGGAGGAGGCGCGGCGCCGCATCGGCGGCAACATCCACAAGCTCCAGGAGCATATTCCCGGCGGCGCCAACGTCACCTCGCGATGGGAAGGCGACACGATGAAATTGAGCGTCGCCGCGATGGGCCAGGCGATCGATGCCGACCTCACCATCTACGAAAGCAAGGTCCACTGCCATATCGACCTGCCGGGACTGCTCGGCATGTTCGCGCAGCCGATTGCGGCGATGCTCAGCGCCAAGGGCGGCGATTTGCTGCTCGAGGACAAGCGCGACTGATGCGCCATTTCGCCGTCGTCGGATCGGGGCCGGGCGGCTTCTACACCGCCGAGGCGCTGAACAAGGCATTCGGCGAGCAGGCACGAATCGATATCCTCGACCGATATCCGGTCCCCTACGGGCTGGTGCGCTTCGGAGTGGCGCCTGACCACCAGTCGCTAAAGGCCGTGTCGAAGCGCTACGACAAGGTCGCCGAAAGCGCAGGGGTCGATTTCATCGGCAACGTCTGCGTCGGCCGCGACCTGTCGCTTGCCGAGCTGATGGAGTTCTATGACGCGGTGGTGCTGGCGATCGGCGCCCCGAACGACCGCAAGCTCGGCATCCCGGGCGAGGATTTGCCGGGCGTGGTCGGCTCGGCGGCGTTCGTCGGCTGGTACAACGGCCATCCCGAGTTCGCCGACCTCAACCCGCCGCTCGGCGGCACTCATGCGGCGGTGATCGGCAACGGCAATGTCGCGCTCGACTGCGCTCGCATCCTGTCGAAGACCCGCGGCGAGCTGGAAGGCGGCGACATCGTCGGCCATGCGCTCGACGCCCTCGACGCCTCGCCGATCCGCACCGTCACCATCCTCGGCCGCCGCGGGCCGCTGCAGATTTCCATGACACCGAAGGAGCTCGGCGAGCTCGGTCAGCTGGAATCTGCAACGCCGGTCGTCGATCCCGCCGACTTCCCGCCGGTCGAGGCCGATGAGGCGCTCGAGCCCGGCCAGCGCAAATCGGTCTCGATCCTCCGCGAATTCGCCAGCCAAGGCCCCGACGAATCGAAAGCGACCCGAATGGTCTTCGATTTCTTCGCCAAGCCCTTGGCAATCGAGGGCGACGGCAAGGCCGAGAGGATCGTGGTCGAACGAACCAGGCTCGACGAGAGCGGGCGCGCGGTCGGCACGGGGGAAACCTACGAGGTGCCTGCGTCGCTCGTCATCACCTCGATCGGCTATTCGACGCCGCCGCTCGAGGGCGTTCCTTATGATGAGCGCGGCGGCAAGTTCCTGAACCAGGACGGGAAGATAGCCGATCGGCTCTATGCGGTCGGCTGGGCCCGGCGCGGACCGACTGGGACAATCGGCACCAACCGCCCGGACGGCTATGAAGTCGCCGAGCAGATCGTCGCGGCAATGCCGCCGGGCAGCTCGGGCGATCGCGCCGGCGCGTCCGGCCTCAAGTCGCTGCTCGCCACCCGCGACGTGATGGCGACCGACTATGACGACTGGCGCAAGATCGAGCAGACCGAGACCGCTCGCGCCCGGCCCGGCTCTCCGCGCGAAAAATTCGTCCGGGTCGAGGATTGGCTGACCGCGCTGGGGCGCTGATTGCAGGTTGCGCTGCGGGCAACCCCCCTCTATCTAGCCGCGGCCTTGGCTCCCGCCGCGACGGTCTGTCGCCTCGCGGGTTCCGGTCGGGGAGTAGCTCAGCCTGGTAGAGCACTGTCTTCGGGAGGCAGGGGCCGGAGGTTCGAATCCTCTCTCCCCGACCACTTAATTTCGGTCGAGCGTTTCGCTCCCGACTTCGGCGATCGACCGATGGCCGGTCAGCGCCAAGGCCACCCGCATTTCGGCATCGATCAGCCTGAGCACGTGCTCGACGCCCTGTTGCCCTGCCGCCGCCAGCGCATAGGCCCAGGCGCGGCCCAGCATCACGAAGTCGGCGCCGAGGGCCAGCATCCGAACCACGTCGAGCCCTGAGCGCACTCCGCCATCGACCAGTATTGGCACCTTGCCGCCGACGGCTTCCGCCACCCGAGGCAGCGCCCGCGCGGTGGAGCTGACTCCGTCGAGCTGCCGGCCGCCGTGGTTGGAGACGACAATCCCGTCGACGCCGCTCGCCGCCGCCTGGAGCGCGTCGTCGGGATCGAGAATGCCCTTGATGAGCAGCGGGCCCTTCCACTGCTCGCGGACCCACTCGACATCCTTCCAGCCAATGCTTGCGTCGAAGTTGGACGACACCCAGCCCATCAGGTCCTGGAGCGCGGCACCCGAGCCCAGCAGCGGTTCGAGATTGCCGAGCGTAAGCGGCTTGCCATGAATGGCGACGTCCCAGGCCCATGCCGGCCGCCGGAGCACCTGCG
>CAMPJH010000114.1 GCA_946886845.1 uncultured Sphingomonas sp.
CGCCAATTTCACCGCCCCGCTGACCGAAGGCGATTTCGTCATCTAGGGACGCTGCCTGGAGCCAGCCGCAGGTTCCTGCATTCGGTCGAACTGTCAAAGCCTCAGGCTGGTGGAGCTGAGGGGAATCGAACCCCTGACCTCTGCAGTGCGATTGCAGCGCTCTCCCATCTGAGCTACAGCCCCGCGCCGCCAGCCAAACGAGGCCCGATGGGATCGGGCCGGGCGTCAGGCGGCTCACATAGCGAGGCCTTCACGGCTCTACAAGCGCTCGCCGCAGCCGCGGCGCGGCTTGCCGAAAGCGGCATTTTTTCAACGGCTAATCCAGGAACGCCGACTCTTCTTCAGCCGTTCTTCCAAAGCGCGGCGCGGGGACCGTCCCGCGCGTGGATTTTGTGTGGAAGGAGAGTGAAATGGCGCACGACCAAAACGATATCAGGCGCGGGCGTTTCTACGACGAGGACCGCGAACGAGGCCGCCGCGACGAACGCGGCTTTTTTGAACGCGCCGGAGACGAGGTCGCTTCCTGGTTCGGCGACGAAGAGGCCGAACGCCGCCGTCGCGAGGACGAGCGGATGCAGCATGGCTGGTCGCGCGAGCGAAACTTCGACCGCGATCGCTTTGCCGGTCGCGGCCGCTCTGACGAAGGCAATGGCCGGCGCGCGATGAATTGGCGCTCGGGCTACGGCGGCTACGACCGCGACTTTAGTCCGCGCGGCTATGGCGCCGCCGGGATCGACCGCGGCTATGCCCCCGCCTATGTCGGCGGAACCGGCTACACCGGCGGTTACGGCGGCTATGACTATGGGTCTGGAAGCGACCGCGGCTATGGCAGCGGCGGCTTCGGCCGATTCGAGGAAGACGAGCGGCGCGATTTCGACCGCAGCTTCGAACAGGGTCGCGGCGGGTTCGGCCGCGAGAATGACCGCAGCTATCAGGCGTGGCGCCAGCGTCAGCTCAACGAGCTCGACCGCGACTATGACGAGTACCGGCGCGAGCACCAGCAACGGTTCGAGGACGACTTCGGAACCTGGCGTCAGGCCCGCCAACAGAAGCGCGGAATGCTGACCAGCATCCAGGAGCATATGGACGTCGTCGGCAGCGACGGTCAGATCATCGGTAAGGTCGACTGTGTGCGCCGCGACCTAATCGTCCTGACCAAGTCGGATTCGGACGACAACCGGCACCATGCGATCGGTTGTTCGATGATCGAATCGGTCGAAGGCGACCAGGTCAGGCTCGAAGTTCCGGCCGAAGAGGCGAAGAGCCGCTGGCAGACTCTCGACAAGGATCGCGGAGAGTTCGGCGAGCCTGAACGCGAGGCCAATCTCGAGCGCAGCTTCTCGGGCACCTATCGGTAAGGCGCCGAGCCTCGAGCGCTGCTAGTCCTGGGGGGCGGCCTCGCCGCCACCCTTCGGGTCTGCTTCCGGTGACGGCGGTTCGGCTGCCGGCGAATCGCCGTCGGTGGCCGGCTCGGCCGCCGGAGCCGGAGCTGCCGGAGGCGACTGCGGATTGTCGCCGTGCGCGTTGAGGAACATGATGACGTGGGCGCGGTCCTGCGGATTGCCGAGCCCCGCGAAGGTCATCTTTGTCCCGGGCGCGAACGCCTTGGGATTCTTCAGCCACTCGCTGAGCGACTCCCAGGTCCAGGCGCCGCCCTTGCCCGACAGCGCGTCGGTGAAGGCGAAGCCCCTGCCCTGACCGATCGGCGCGCCGAGCGTGTTCCACAGGTTGGGCCCAAGGGCGTTGGGCCCGCCCTTGTCGGCGTTGTGGCAGGCGGTGCATTTCTTGAACACCTGCTCGCCCCGCGCCGCGTCGGCGCTGGCGAGATAGAAAGCGATCGGCTGCTCCGCCTCGGCGCCCTCGGCGCCTTCGACTTCGACGCCCTCGATCGGATATCCCATGGTCTCCGGGCGACCCGAGTGGAACGCTTCGCCGGCAACGATCGACGATCCAAGCGCGACGATTCCGGCAAACAGCACCCAGCCGGCGATTGTGTTGAAGCGGTCGTCCATTGAAATCCTCTGCGGCGGTCGCCGTAAGCATGATTTGCGGGCGCTTTAGGCGACCGTTTCGCCCTCTTCAAGCGGCGAGCCAAAGCTCCGCTGCTCAAGCAGCAAGCGGCGCCCTGCCCGCAAGCACGGCGTCGGCGCAGCGCCGATAAAGGGTCGGCAGGCCGGCCTCGCCAATTCGGCCGAGCGGCTGCCACCAGCCGTTGCGCGAAGGCTCGCCGGCAGTGACGATGGTCAGTTCGAGCGCGAAATGGGTGAAGACGTGGCGAACCCGGCCAAGCGGCTGTCCGGCAACGCTGCGCGGTTCACTCGTCCAGTCGTCGCCGGGAAGCGCGGCCATCCCGCCGAGCAGGCCCAGTGGCGGGCGTCGAACCAGCCAGACGGCCCCGTCGCGCTCGACCCAACGCACAACGCCGTAGCGGACCGGCCTTGCCTTGCGCTGCCTGGGCAGCGGAAACAGCTCGGGCGTCCCGCTGGCGAAGGCGGCACAGTCGACGCTCAGCGGGCACTGGCCGCACAGCGGCGCACGCGGCCGGCAAATCATCGCTCCCAGATCCATCATCGCCTGGGCGAAGTCGCCGGCACCATTCACCGGAGTCATCGCGGCAACCGCCTCGCGCAACTCGGCCCTGGTCGGATGCCCCAGTCCGCGGAGTCTCGCGGCAACCCGCTCGACGTTGGAATCGATGACCACGGCCGGCTTGCCGAACGCAATCGCGGCGATCGCCGCCGCCGTATAGTCCCCGATCCCGGGAAGCTCGCGAAGCTCGGCCTCGCTGTCCGGAAAGCCCCGGTCCGCGACTTCGCGGGCGCAGGCGATGAGGTTTCGGGCCCGGGCATAATAGCCAAGGCCCGCCCATTCGCAGAGCACGTCCTCGTCGGTTGCAGCGGCCAGCGCCTCGACGCTCGGCCAGCGTTCGAGAAACCGCTCAAATCGCGGCGCGACAGCGGCAACCGTGGTCTGCTGAAGCATGACCTCGCTAAGCCAGACTTTATAGGGTTCGGGCGGCGGAACTCCGGGCGGCGAGCGCCAGGGAAGATCGCGCGAGTTATCCACATAATGTTGGAGCAGCCGCTCGGCGACATTGGCGCGCATCGGCAGCCTATGGCATGCTCGCGCCCAATGGCGAAGAGACCAGCAGAAAAACGCGCAAAAGCGGACGCGCCGAGGCACAATCGCGCGCGCGCCGCCGGCGAGCTGATCGGCGCTGTCGGCGGGCCAGCCTTTCGCCGTTTCGGGTTCATCCAGGCGTCGGTTGTCAGCCGCTGGCCGGAGATCGTCGGCGAGCGCTATGCCAGGGCCTCGTCTCCGGAATCGATCCGGTTTGCGGCCGGCAAGAAATCGGGCGGCGTGCTCAATGTCATTGTCCAGGGCGCGCATGCGCCGCTGATGCAGCATCTCGCCCCGGTGATCGTCGAGCGTGTCAACCGCTTCTTCGGCTATCATGCGGTCGCCAAGCTGGCGTTCAGGCAGGGCGCGCCACTGGCGCGCAAGGATGAACCGAAGCGGCCACAGCTTCGCGCTGTGTCGAAGGAGCTTGGAGAAGGACTGCGTGAAATCGCCGATCCCGAGCTTCGCGCCTGCCTGGAAGCCCTTGCAGTGCGCATCGAGGCGAGCGATGGGGCCCCCGAGGTGGACTCACCGCCGCCTAACCCGATCCCGATAAGCGGAGTTATCAAGTAGATGAAGTCCAGCCATCTCCTCCTTGCAACCGCCGCCATCCTGGCGAGCGCCGCATGCAACGCCGAAAAGGGCAGCGAGTCCGCCGGCGGCACGTCCACCCCGGTCGAAGCCGTCAAGCCGCCGGCCAATGGCGACTGGAGCACGGTCGTCACCCAAACCAGCACCGGCGGGTTCCTGATGGGCAATCCCGACGCCAAGGTGAAGCTCGCCGAGTTCGGCTCGCTGACCTGCCCGCACTGCGCCGAGTTCGACCAGAGAGGCGTTCCGCAGCTGGTCGAGAAGTATGTGAAGAGCGGCCAGGTCAGCTACGAATTCCGCAACTATGTGCGCGACCCGTTCGACATCGCCGTCTCGCTGATCGCACGCTGCAACGGCTCGAAGAGCTTCTTCCCGCTGACCCACGCGCTGTTCAAGGACCAGGCGGATTGGATGGGCCGGCTCCAGACCGTTCCGGAAGCGCAGATTCAGGCCCTGACCGCAATGGGCCCGGAGCGCCAGTTCCTGGAAATCGCCAAGGTTGCCGGAATGCAGCAATGGGCGGCGATGCGCGGCGTTCCGACCGCCAAGAGCACCCAGTGCCTGACCGACCAGGAAGCGGTTAACCAACTGGTCCAGATGAACAGCGACGCGACCAACGAATTTCCGGACATGCCGGGCACCCCGACCTTCGTCATAAACGGCAAGATGGTCGAGAATGCCGGCACCTGGGAGTTGCTCGAACCGCAGATCCGCGAAGCGCTCGGCAGCTAGCGGTCCGGGCGGGGGAGGACACAGCTTGCGCGTCCGTCGGCTGAAGCTCACCGGTTTCAAGAGCTTCGTCGAACCTTCCGAGCTCAGGATCGAGCCCGGGTTGACCGGAGTCGTCGGGCCCAACGGCTGCGGCAAGTCCAATCTGCTCGAGGCCATCCGCTGGGTGATGGGCGAAGGCAGCCCCAAATCGCTCCGCGGCGACGGCATGGAGGACGTGATCTTCGCCGGCACCGCGACCCGGCCGCCGCGCGACTTCGCCGAGGTATCGCTGCTGGTCGAGCGCGACGGCGACGATGACGAGGCCGGCGAGGGCGAAGTGACCCGCCGGATCGAGCGCGGCGCCGGCTCGGCCTATCGGATCGACGGTCGCGACGTTCGCGCCAAGGACGTTTCGCTGCTGTTCGCCGACGCCGCAACCGGCGCGCATTCGCCGGCGCTGGTCAGCCAAGGCAAAGTGGGATCGATCATTGCGTCGAAGCCGACCGAACGCCGCCTGTTGCTCGAGGAGGCCGCCGGGATCGCCGGGCTTCATGCCCGTCGCAAGGATGCCGAGCAGAAGCTACGCGCCGCCGAAGCCAATCTTGCCCGCCTGTCCGAGATCCTTGGCGAGCAGGAGCAGAGAGCGGCGACGCTGAGGCGCCAGGCGCGCGCCGCCGAGCGCTATCGCCAGCTGACCGACAAGATCCGTGCAGTCGAAGCGCGGCTGGTCCACGCGCGCTGGGCCGAGGCCGACGCCGCCGCGGAGCAGGCGACTCGCGACGCCGCCGGCGCCGAGCAGGAAGTCGAG
>CAMPJH010000115.1 GCA_946886845.1 uncultured Sphingomonas sp.
GACCGGCGAGCTGCTGGTCGATGCCGCGGTCAACGCGCGGATCGTCGAAGCCATCGCGCAGCAGGGCGTGGACGCCTGGTCGGAAGAGAATGCGGCGCAATTCCTCGGCCCTGACCGCAACACGCACGATTACGAGATGGTTGGCGACATCCTCGACGTCTGGTTCGACAGCGGCTGCACCCACGTGTTCGTGCTCGAAAGCGGCAAGTGGCCCGACGAGCGCTGGCCCGCCGATCTCTATCTGGAGGGCTCGGACCAGCATCGCGGCTGGTTCCAGTCGAGCCTGCTGGAAAGCTGCGGGACTCGCGGGCGGGCGCCGTACGACGCGGTGCTGACCCACGGGTTCACGATGGATTCCAAGGGCATGAAAATGTCCAAGAGCCTCGGCAACACGATCAGCCCGCTCGACCTGATGAAGGAGCATGGCGCCGACATATTGCGACTGTGGGCGCTGTCGGTCGACTTCACCGAGGACCACCGGATCGGCAAGGAGATTCTCGGCGGCGTCGCCGACCAGTATCGCAAGCTGCGCAACACCTTCCGCTACCTTCTCGGAGCGCTCGGCGGGTTCGTCGAGGACGAAAAGGTCGCGGTCGAGGCGATGCCCGAGCTCGAGCGCTACATGCTGCACCTCGCCTCGCAGCTCGACTCCAAGCTCAGGCAGGCGACCGAGGATTTCGATTTCAACACCTACGTCCGCGCGCTGACCGACTTCTGCAACGAGGATCTGTCGGCCTTCTATTTCGATATTCGCAAGGACGTCCTCTATTGCGACGTCAACGTACTGACCGGCGTGCAGTCGGAAACCCGGCGAGCCTATCGCACCGTCCTCGACACCCTGTTCCACGCGCTGGTGCGCTGGCTGGCGCCGGTGCTGGTGTTCACCAGCGAAGAAGTGTGGGGCACGCGCTTTCCGGATGCGGGCTCGGTTCATTTGCTCGAATGGCCGGAGATTCCGGCGGTCGATGCAGACGATGCGAAGTGGGCGCAGCTTCGCGAGCTTCGCGCGACCGTCACCGAAGCAATCGAGCCACTGCGGCGCGACAAGGTGATCGGATCGAGCCTGGAGGCGGAAGTAACGCTACCCGACCTGCCGGCGCCGGCCGAGGTGCTGGCCGAGCTATTCATCGTCTCGGCGGTTCATAAAGGCGACAGTCTCAAGATCGCAGAGACGGACCGCAACAAATGCGGGCGCTGCTGGCGTTATTTGCCGGAAGTCACCGAGGACGGCGCACTGTGCAGCCGCTGCGAGGAGTATGTGAATGCGTAGCCGCGGTTTCGGCTTTGCGATTGCGCTGGCGATTTTCGTCGCCGACCAGCTGACCAAGGCGATCGTCGCCGGTCCGCTGCAGCTGCAGGTGGTCCGGCAGATCAAAATCCTGCCGATCTTCGATCTCACCTGGACCGAGAATTACGGAATCTCGCTCGGCCTTCTGAATGCCTCGTCCGAAACCGGCCGCTGGCTGCTGGTCGCTCTGACCAGCGCCATCGCCATCGGAGTCGCCTACTGGATCGGCCGCGAGAAGGCGCGCTGGGACAAAGCGGCGCTGGGGATGATCCTCGGCGGTGCGCTCGGCAACATCCTCGACCGCACCCGGCACGGCTATGTCGTCGACTTCGCCGACCTGCATTTCGGCGGCTTCCGTCCTTTTTTAGTATTCAATGTCGGCGATGCTGCGATAAGCATCGGCGTCGTGATCCTGTTGGTTCGGGCCTTCCTCGTTCGCAACGAGCAGCCCAAGGAGACTGTCGAACATGCGTAAGAGCCTTACCCTTGTGGTCGTCGCTTCATTTGCACTGAGCGCCTGCGGAACGATCGGCGGCGGCCGACGCGGCACGCCCGACGAATTCGCGGTCGCGCGCAACGCGCCGCTGGTCATCCCGCCCGACTATTCGCTGACCCCGCCGGTGGCCGGGACCGTCACCACCACGCCCGCCGACGCCCAGAGCCAGGCGGTCGAGGCGCTGTTCGGCGGGCCGGCGCCGCGGCCGCAGTCGGAAATGCAGCTGCTCGACGAAGCCGGCCGCGAGCGCGCCGCGCTCGGTGCCCGCTCGGTCGCCGGCGACCCCAACACCAACGTCGTCGACCTCGGCGCGACGACCCAGGCGATCATCGCCGCGCCGGAGAGCAACAGCGACGTCGCCTCCGCCCAGGTCCCCTGAGCGGACGCGGGAATTTAGGCAGAGCAATGGTCGAAGAGACGCTTTCCACCCGACTGGTCGAGATCGAATCGATGCTCGACCGCTCGCGGCGCCGGTTCGAGGAAGGGGCGCGGCTGGTCGAGGAAGCGCACAAGGCGCTGGCCGAGATCCAGCAGGCGCTGATCGGCTCGCCCGGCAGCGTGTCGCCCGAGGAGAGCGACGAAGCCGCCTCGCGCCTGGTGTCGTCGCTGCGCGCGTCGGGCGGCGAAATGCCGGAATCGCTGTGCGGCGGCCGGCTGGCGGTCGACCAGATCCAGCGGCTGATCCGGATCGACGGCAACCCGATAGGCATCACCGAAATGGAATATCGGGTGCTGGAGCTGCTCGCTTTCGCCCGCAACAATGTCGTTACCCGGGCGATGCTTCTCAAGCATCTCTATCGCCGCGCGACCGACCAGCCGCAGCCCAAGATCATCGACGTGTTCATCTCCAAGCTGCGCAAGAAGCTCCGCAGCGCCACCGGCGGCGCCGAGTTCATTGAGACGATCCCGCAACGCGGCTGGATCCTGCGCGACATCAGCCCCCAATCCGGCGCCTAGATTCACAAATTGTTAGGCATGCGCGGTCGACAAGTGGCGCCATGTTGCATCTATCCTCGCAAAGCCCCGCTCCGCAGCCGTCGCATCGGCCGCACCCGGAGCCGGTCACCCGCCTCGCCAGCCTGCGCAACGCGCTGAGCGTCGTCGACCAATTCGGCGGCGGTCCGGCGTCCGATTTCGACGATGAAGCGGCCGACTGCTGGGACGGCGCGGGCGATCCGGCCAAGCGCTGCTTCGACCGCCGCTCGGCCGAGCTGGTGGCGGTTGCGACCGTCGGGCTCGAGGCGGTTTCGTTCCAGCGCGAGCAGGGCGTCGAAGCCAGCGTCGCGGCGCTGCGAGTGATCGCCGATGAGCTGCGCACCGGCCTCAAGGACCTCGAGCGGATTTTTAGCCGCTAGGCCATGCGGCGGCGCGCGCTTTGGATCGCAGGGGCGCTGGCCGCGCTCGCCGTCGCATCGACGACCGCCGAACAGCGCGAGGTAGCGCGAAAGCGGCTGGCGCGTTGGAACCCGCTGTTTGCAGCGCTGATGATTGCGATGCTGGCGTTCGTCCTCTGGCCGCGTAGCTAGGCAGGCCCGACTTCCTTCGGCGTCTCCGGGTCGGCGCCCCATTCGCTCCAGCTGCCGTCGTAGAGTCGGCCGTCGTCATTGCCCAGCAGGTGCGCGGCGAAGATCAGGCTGGCGGCGGTCACGCCCGAGCCGCAGCTGGCGACGAACGGCCGCTCCGGATCGGACCCCGCCTCGTCGAACGGCCGGCGCAGTCCCTCGCGCGGCCTGAAGGTCCCGTCTTCGTTGTAGAGCGCCGCGAACGGCAAGTTGCGCGCGCCGGGAATGTGGCCCGACGCGACCCCTGGCCTAGGCTCGGACTCGACGCCTTCGAAGCGGCCGACGCCGCGGGCGTCGATCAGCGCGATGTCGATGCCGGCAAGGATCTGCTGCTTGGCAACGATTTCTCCGGGCCGTTCGACGGCCTCGAAGCGGTTGGCGCGCGGTTTCGCCTCGCCGCTTTCGACCGGACGGCCTTCCGCCACCCATTTCTGCAGGCCGCCGTCGAGGATCGCCACTTCGCGGGCGCCGAAATGGCGGAGCATGAACCAGCCACGCGCCGCCGTGCGGAGCGGCGAATTGTCATAGACGACGAGCCGGTCGTCGCTGCCGATCCCGATCGCCTCCATCGCTTTGGCGAAGTCGCCGGCGCTCGGCAGCATGTGCGGCGCCGGGTTGGACGCGTCGCTGACCGCATCGATGTCGAGGAAGCGAGCTCGGGGGATGTGGGCCCGGAGAAACTCGTCGCGGCCGTTGCGGCCGGTCGCCGGCATGTGCCAGCTGCAATCGACGACGGTCAGGCCGGGCTCGCCGAGATGTTCGGCGAGCCAGTCGGTTGAGACGAGCGATTCCATTTCGCCAGGATAGGCTACAAAGGCCGGCGATGGCGACCCAGGACATCAAGCTTCATCCAAGCTGGCGCGAGCCGCTGCGGGGCGAGTTCGACCAGCCCTACATGGCCGATCTCAAGCGCTTCCTGGTCGACCAGCGCGCCGACGGCCGGACGATTTACCCGCGCGCCTGCGACTGGTTCCGGGCGCTCGACCTGACTCCGCTCGACAAGGTCCGGGTCGTGATCCTCGGCCAGGACCCATACCATGGTCCGGGCCAGGCCCACGGCCTGTGCTTCTCGGTCCCACCCGACGTCCGGCCGCCGCCGAGCCTCAAGAACATCTTCAAGGAGCTCGAGAGCGACCTTGGAATCCGGCCGGCGGAGCACGGCTTCCTCGAGCATTGGGCGAGCCAGGGTGTGCTCCTGCTCAACAGCGTGCTGACGGTAGAGATGGGCAGCGCAGCGTCGCATCGGATGCGCGGGTGGGAGCGGTTCACCGACGCGGTGGTGCGGCTCGTGAACTCGAAGCCGGAGCCGGTGGTGTTCATGCTGTGGGGCAGCTATGCGCAAAAGAAGGCCGAGTTTGTCGACACTTCGCGGCACTTGGTGCTGAAGGCGGCGCATCCGTCGCCGCTTAGCGCCCACGCCGGCTTTTTCGGCTGCCGGCATTTCTCCCAGGCCAACCGCTTCCTCGAGGAGCGCGGCCGGGAACCGATCGACTGGGCGTTGCCGCAGTGCGAGACCGGCGGGTAAAGGGCGAGCCATGGACCCCAAGCATCTCGGCAAGACCAGCGCCCTTCCCGCCTCTCCCGAAGAAGCCGTGCTCGACTATGTGCCGAACCCGCGGCCGGGCGAGCCATACCTTGTGCGCTTCGCAGCGCCCGAGTTCACCTCGCTTTGCCCGGTCACCGGCCAGCCCGACTTCGCCCACCTCGTGATCGACTATGTCCCCAGCGAAACAATCGTCGAGAGCAAGAGCCTCAAATTGTTCCTCGGCGCGTTCCGCAACCATTGCGGCTTCCACGAGGACGT
>CAMPJH010000116.1 GCA_946886845.1 uncultured Sphingomonas sp.
CTCCTGGAGCTCGGCGAGTGCAACCAAAGCCGCTTCGTTGGCCGGATCGATCCCCAGCGCCCGCTTCAACGTCTCGATCGCACGGTCGGGGCGCTGCTCGAGATCCTCGAGGCGCGCGGCGGCGACCAGTGCGGCCGGATTGCCGGCGCCTCGTTCGTACAAAGCCTTCAGGGCTTGGTCGGCAGTCCCGGCGGCGGCATGCGCGTCCGCCCATTTCTGCTGGAAAGTGGAATGCTCGGGCCGAAGCGCAAGCGCCCGCTCCAGCGCCGAGACCGCGCCCGCCGAATCGCCGGTCGCGAGCAGGGAAACGCCGAGATTGCCCCAGCTTTCGAAGTCGCGGGGATCCCGGCGCACCGTCTCGCGGTAAAGTTTTGCGGCGGTGGAATGATCGCCTCGCCCGGCCGCCAGCATGGCCCGCAAGCGGCGGCTTTCCTGCTCGGGCAGGCCGGGCTTCTTCAAAAGCGCTTCGGCTTCCTCGAAATCCCCCATTGCGCCAAGGACGCGGACCAACTCGACCCGAACCAGCGGATCGTCGGGCGCCAGCGTCAGCGCCTCACGCAACTGCGCCGCGGCCTCGCCGAACTGGTAGCATCGCGAGTGCAGCAGCCCGGCGAAAAGCCTCAGGCCCTTGTCCCCGGGATCCTGGGCGATCGCCTCTTTGGCGGTGGCGAGCGCCTGCTCGAACTCGCCGGCTCGCGCTTGCTCGATTGCCCTTCGGCCCAAAGGAGAGATGTCCGCCATCGCTTGATGCAGCTTATTATCGCCCGCGCGCCAGATACCAAGCCGCAGGCACGAAGCGGTGCATCCGCCGGCCGACGCCGCTATGGTTGAGGGCATGCAGGATTCTGTCGCGCAAAACAGCCAAAGCATCACGTTCGACGAGGCGAACGCCCGTTTTCGCACCGGCGAGCGCGACACGCTGATCGACCCGCTTGCGGCGGCGTTGCGAACCAGCCCCGGCGATGCGCGGTTGTGGAATCTGCAGGGGCTGATCCTGCGCGATCTCGACCGGCGCGAAGAGGCGCTCGAGTCCCTGCGCAAGTCGGCCGAGATGGCGCCAACCTCGGCAAAGATCGCGCACGCGCTCGCTCGCACCCTGTACGAGGCGGGATTGCCGAGCCTCGAAGCCTATGGTCGAGCGCTCCGGCTCGCCCCGGCCGACACCGAGGTTCTGGCCGGGATGACGTCGGCGTTCATTGCCGCCGGCGAGGTCGATGCGGCGATGACCGGTCTCGGGCGCATCCTGGAGCGATCCCCGCAATGGGCGGAAGGGCATGTGCTTCTGGCCAGGCTGCGCTGGGCGCAAGGCGAGCGCGACCAGTTCGCGCGTAGCTTCGAGGCTGCCACTGCCGCGATGCCGCAGATGATCGACCTGTGGCGCCAATGGGTCATTGCGCTGATTCACGCGGAGCATTGGGACGAGGCGTTGCGCGTGGTCGCCAAGGGCCGCACGGCGATCGGCGAGCAGCCGCTGTTTGCCGTCAACGAAGCGATCGTCCACGCCGAAACCGGCGACGATTTCGAGCAAGCCGAGGCGATGCTGGCGCCGTTCGCCGACCTCGATGATCCGACAGTGCAGATCCGGCGTGTGCGCAACTATCTCCGCTGGCAGCGGGCCGAGGACGCCGATCGGATCATCGGCCAGTGGACCGGTCGGCCGGAAGGTTTCATGTTCTGGCCTTACGCCTCGATCGCGTGGCGGATGCTCGGCGATCCGCGCTGGGATTGGCTGGAAGGGGATGACCGGTTCGTCGGCGTCTATGACATCGCCGACCGGCTGCCGCCGCTGGACGTCCTCGCCGAAGCGCTTCGCCGCCTGCACACCTTGAGCGGGCAGCCGCTCGAGCAGTCGCTTCGTGGCGGGACCCAGACCGATGGCGACATTTTCATGCACATCGACCCGGTGCTGACTCATTTGCGCGAGGCAATCCGGACGACGGTTGCGGAGCATGCCGTCCAATTCCCGTCGCACCAGGACGGGCACCCGTTGCTCGGCGGGCCGCGGGCCCCGATCCGCTTTTCGGGTGCCTGGTCGGTCCGGCTGCCGAGCGGCGGCTACCATGCCAACCACGTCCATCCCGCAGGCTGGATCAGCTCCGCGCTCTATCTCGTCTTACCACCCGACCTCGGGCAGGAAGAAGCCGGTTTCCTGACCTTGGGCGAGGCCGATGCGCCCACTTTCAAGGTCGGCCTTCCAGCGTTCCGAACGATCGAACCGAAGCCGGGCCGGTTGGCGCTGTTCCCGTCGTACATGTGGCACGGGACGCGGCCGTTCGGAGAGGGAGAACGGATGACGGTCGCGTTCGACGTTGCGGTGCCCAAGGCCGGCTGAAGCGTACGAGGACCGGGCCCCATGAAAAGTTGCTCGCCATTGCTGCCCAAAGCGGTTAAAATGTGGGCGGAAGCGAGAGAATAATGGCCAAATTTGCGTATGTTGCGAGTGTCCTGATGCTGGCCGCGTCGCCCGCGATCGCCCAGAGCCCGACTGACGGGGCGGCGCAGGCCAACGCCAAGAAGAGCGACGTCAATCGAATCATCTGCCAGAAGGAAGAGCAGATCGGCACGCGGCTCGCGCCGAGGAAAGTCTGCCTGACGGCCAAGGAGTGGGCGGAGCGGGCGCAGCTCAATCGCGAGGAAACCGAGCGCGCCCAGTCGAATGCCTGGGCTCCGGATTCAAACTGACCGCCCGCCCAGGTTCCAGGTTTATCGGAGGTGAAAATGTCCAAAATTGCGTATGTTGCGAGTGTCCTCATGCTGGCCGCTTCGCCGGCGATTGCGCAGACGCCGACGGACGGGCCAACCAAGGCAGACGCCAAGAAGAGCGACGTCAATCGGATCATCTGCCAGAAGGAAGAACAGATCGGCACGCGGCTCGCGCCCAAGAAGGTCTGCCTGACCGCCAAGGAATGGGCGGAGCGGGCGAAAATCGGCCGCGAAGAAACCGAGCGCGCCCAGCTGAACTCGTACAGGTCGGGCAACTAACCGAGCGCGGACTTCAGCTGCTCTTTATAATTCCTCCAGCGCCCGCTCGACCGGGCGTGGAGCGGCTCGCGCACTTGCCACACGCTGGCGGTTTTCACCGCCCCGGACCGGCGGTGAAAGTCGAGCACCGAATCTTCCCAATCGAGTCCGAGGAACGACAGTAGCCGTTCAATGACTGGGCGCGGCGCACGTACCAGCTCGTCATAATCCAAGTCGAAAATATCGTTTGGATACAGACGCTTCCAATGCGCCATCAATCGCTCGTACTGGCCGTGCCAATGGGCTGCGTCGGCGAGATCGAGGGCATAGGCCATCTGCGGGTCGAGGTGCAGGAAATAGAGCGACAGCAAATTGTCGAGGCGGTCGCGGCGGGTGTGGATGATTTTCGCGTCCGGAAGCAGAGTCTTGATCAGGCCGACGTGGAGGAAATTGTCGGGCCGCTTGTCGGTCACCAGTACGTTGCCGCCGGCAATGGCGGCGAGACCGGCGGCGTAGAAGTCGCGCCAGGATTCGATCGTCGCCCGGTCGGCGTCCACGACCGCTTCGGGATAGCCGGAGATCCGCGCCGCCAGCGCCGGAACCAGGTCCAGCTCGCCGCCCGACTCGATCCGGCTGTGGCTCGCGAGGATCTGCTCGACCAAAGTCGACCCAGACCGGAACAGGCCGCAGATGAAGACCGGAGATCCGGGGAATTGCTCGTCGGCCGCAGGTGAAGCCGGACTCTGGAATGCGGCGATCAAGCGATCGACGAACCGTTCGTGACTCTCGCGGTCATAGGCCTTGAAGCGCGGACCGAAGCTCTCGCGGCTGGCCTGGTTGGCATCCCTATAAGCGGCAAACGCCCGATCATAATCACCGCGCGCATCGAGCAGCCGGCCCAGCGCAAAGCCGAGATCAGCGCGATCGCCGGCGTCGATTCCTGAAGCGAGCCGTTCGCGGAAGGTTTCGACCAGCCGGGTGGCGGCTTCGGATCGAGCGTCGACGACGCCTGCGAGCCGGCTTAGCGCCAGCGCATCGCCCGGCGCGGCCCGCAACGCCTGGCGATAGGCGCGCTCGGCCTCGGCGCGCTCGCCGCGGTCCTCATGGAGATTGCCGAGGTTGAGCAGGGCCGGGACATAGTCGGGCTTCAGCGCCAGCGCCGCTCGAAGCTCCGCTTCGGCGTCGTCGAGCCGCGCCAGATGGTCCGACAGGATTACCGCCCGATTGAGGTGGACCTCTTGCGGGTCTGCGACCGAACGGCGAAGCGCTTCGCCATAAGCATCCAGCGCCGGGCCATATTGGCGCGCCTGCTTGCGCAGCCAGCCGAGATTGTACCAGCTGTCGGCATGCCCCGGCTCGAGTTCGAGCACTTGCTGATAGGCGGCGATCGCTTCCTCGATGCGGCCGCCGCGCCGAAGCGTGTCGGCACGATCGAGCAGGGCCGCCGTTTCCTCATCCATTGCAGCTGCCTAGCGGCGGGCGCAAACCGCTGTCGAGCCTTACTCGGCGGCTTCGCGGGCTTCTTCGACTGGAGTAAGCACCAACCCGCCCTCGCCTTCGTCGACACGGACAGTGTCTCCGTCCTTGATCATGCCGGACAGGATGGCGTCGGCGAGCGGGTCCTGGAGGTATTTCTGCACCGCGCGCTTCAGCGGACGGGCGCCGTAAACCGGGTCGTAGCCGACCCGGCCAAGCCATTCGCGTGCCGCCGGCGTGAGCTCGAGCTTGATCTTGCGGTCCTCGAGCAGCTTTTGAAGCCGGGCGACCTGAATGTCGACAATCGGGCCCATGTGCCCCGCTCCGAGGCGGTGGAACAGGATGATCTCGTCGAGCCGGTTGAGGAACTCGGGACGGAAATGGGCGCGCACGACCTCCATCACCTGCGGCTCGACCTTTTCGACCGGCTCGTCCTCGCCAAGATTGGCAAGGAATTGCGAGCCGAGGTTCGAGGTCAGAATGATCAGCGTATTGGTGAAGTCGACCGTCCGCCCCTGGCCGTCGGTCAGGCGGCCGTCGTCGAGCACTTGCAATAGAATGTTGAAGACGTCGCTGTGGGCTTTCTCGACCTCGTCGAACAGGACGACCTGGTACGGCCGCCGGCGGACGGCCTCGGTCAGGACTCCGCCTTCCTCATAGCCGACATAGCCGGGAGGGGCGCCGATCAG
>CAMPJH010000117.1 GCA_946886845.1 uncultured Sphingomonas sp.
TGCCGGTCACCGTCGCCGCCGACGGCGAGGTCAGCGTCGGCCCGGAGCCGATCGGCCACTTGAACGGCTTCGATTTCCGCGTCGACCCCACCGCCCGTCTCGCCGACAAAAGGCTGCTGCTGGCCGCCGCCGAGCGCCGCCTCGGCGACGAGCTCGAGCGCCGCGCCGGCGCCCTGATCGCGGCGCCCGACAGCGAATTCGCGCTGATCGTCGAGCCCGACGGCGGGCTAGCGGTCGGCTGGCACGGTAGCATTCTCGCCCGCCTGGCGCCTGGCCGGTCGCTGCTCGAGCCGGCGATCCGCACCGCCCGCGCGCTCGATCGCCTGTCTGCGGACAGCCGGGCCGCGCTACGCGCCCGGCTCGAGCAATGGGTCGAAAGCCAGGTCGATCAGCATTTGCGGTCGTTGAAGCGGCTCGCCGAGGCGGCCGTCGACCCGGCGAGCACGCCCGGCGTCCGGGCGCTCGGGGCGATGCTGACGGACGCCGGCGGAGCCGTCCCGCGGCGGACGGTGGTCAGCGCCATCGGCACGCTCGAGCAGCCGGATCGCCAGCGCCTGTACCGGCTCAAGGTCCGCCTCGGGCCGCTCGACGTCTTCCTGCCGCCGCTGCTGAAACCCGGCGCGCAATTGTGGCGGGCGGCGCTGCTCGCGGTGCGCTCGGGCGAGCCGATGCCCGACATTCCCGCCGCCGGCGCCGCCACGCTCGCCGCCGACGCCGATCCGCGCGGCGCCGCGCTCGCCTACCGCCGGGTCGGGCGCGAATGGGTCCGCGTCGACCTCGCCGACCGCCTCGCCAGCCACGCCCACCACGTGCGCTCGGCCGGCGGCGGCGATGTCGTCAACGTCGAGCTGGCGACTTCGGTCGGCCTGGGCGAGGAAGCGATCGCTAGGCTGATGGCCGATGTCGGCTTCGCCAAGGCCGGCGAAAGCTGGCGCTGGCGCGGGCGTCGCTCGAGCCGGCCGGGCCGCCGCGACAGCGGCTCCCACGCCTTTGCCGAGCTCGCCAAGCTAAAACGCTAAGCCCTTGCGAATAGACCGTTTCCTGCATTGCATCCGGCTGGTGAAGAGCCGCACCTTGGCCCAGTCGCTGATCGAAACCGGCCATCTTCGCATCAACGGCAGGCGGGTCGAAAAGCCCAGCGATACGCTTCGCGTCGGCAGCATCGTCGCCCTGCCGCTGCGCGGCCAGGTCCGGGTCCTGAAGGTCCTGGCGCTGCCCACGCGGCGAGGACCGGCAGCCGAGGCGCGGACCTGCTACGAGGAGCTGGGCGTTGACGGGGCAGGTCCCGCGACTTAGCCAGCCGTCAAAGGGAGCATCACCACATGACCTACGTCGTCACCGACGCCTGCATCCGCTGCAAATATATGGATTGCGTCGAGGTCTGCCCGGTCGACTGCTTCTACGAAGGCGAGAACATGCTCGTCATCAATCCCAACGAGTGCATCGACTGCGGCGTCTGCGAGCCCGAGTGCCCGGCCGAGGCGATCCTTCCCGACACCGAGAGCGGGCTCGAGAAATGGCTCGAGCTCAACACCACCTTCTCCGGCCAATGGCCGAACATCACCCGCAAGAAGGACAGCCCGGCCGACGCCGACGAGCACAAGGGCGAGGACGGCAAGTACGACAAATATTTCACGCCGGAGCCGGGTGAAGGTGACTAAGCCGAAGCCAGTTCCGCTCCCGTAACAATTTGCTCGCCAAAGCGCTGCAACGGCAGTAATTTCGCTGCTTCAGGGGGATTTTACCATGCTTCGTATCGCGCTCGGCCTAACCGCTTCGCTGGCACTCTCGTCGCCGGCCTTTGCCCAGCAATCGGCACCGCTCCCGGCGCCGGAGGAAGCCGGCAATGGCTTCACGGTCGCCTTGGGCGTCGGTTCGCGCCCCGATTACGTCGGATCGGACAATTATCGGATCATCCCCGCCGGCGGCTTCCGCGGCAAGGTCGGCCCGGTCAGCATCAGCACCCGATCGACCTACGTCTACGCCGACATCTTCTCGCGGACGGCGGCGAAGGTGGATTTCGACCTCGGCCCGATAATCGGCGCGAATTTCAACCGAAGCACCAAGATCGAGGATGACGTCGTCGACCTGCTCCCCGAGCTCGACACCGCGATCGAGGTCGGCGTTTTCGCCGGAGTCAGCCTCCACGACCTCACCAACCCGTACGACACCCTGTCCTTCCGGATCGATGCCAAGCACGACATCGCCGGCGCCCATAAGTCGACGGTGATCAGCCCCAACGTCGAATTTTCAACGCCGCTGTCGCGTTTCACCTACGTCAGCGCATCGGCCGGAATGGATTTCGTGTCGGCCAAATATGCCCGTTACTATTTCGGCATCACGCCCGCGCAATCTTTGATCACCGGCCTTCCGGTCTACACGCCCGACGGCGGCATGGAAAAATGGCGGGTCGGCGTGCTCGTCAACCAGTCGATCACCGGCGACCTCACCCACGGAATTTCGATCTGGGGAACGACCGAATATTCCCACCTGACCGGAGACATCAAGGATTCGCCGCTGGTCGAAATCCGCGGCGAAGCCGGTCAATGGCTGTTCGCGGCAGGCCTCGCTTACACCTGGCGCTAGCGCCGGCTTAGCAGCTTCTCGATGATATAGTCGGCGGCTTCGTCGGCGCTCATCTGCGTCGTATCGATTCGGATTTCCGGCTCCTCCGGCGGCTCGTACGGGCTGTCGATGCCGGTGAAGTTCTTGAGCTCGCCGGCGCGCGCCTTGGCATAGAGGCCCTTGGTGTCGCGCTCCTCCGCAACCCCGAGCGGCGTATCGACGAACACTTCGATGAACTCGCCTTCGCTGAGCATCCGCCGCACCATATGGCGCTCGGCGCGGAACGGCGAGATGAAGGCGGTGAGGACGATCAGCCCGGCATCGGACATCAGCTTGGCGACTTCGCCGACCCGGCGGATGTTCTCGATCCGGTCGGCCTCGGTGAAACCGAGGTCGCGGTTGAGGCCGTGACGGACGTTGTCGCCGTCCAGCAGGAAGGTGTGGCGGCCGCGCGCCGCCAGCTTCTTCTCGACGACATTGGCGATCGTCGACTTGCCGGCTCCGGACAGGCCGGTGAACCACACCACGGCCGGCTTCTGGCCCTTGAGCGCGGCGTGGGTCTCGCGGCCGACCTCGAGGTGCTGGCGGTGGATGTTGAGCGCCCGGCGGAGCGCGAAGTGCAGCATTCCGGCGGCGACGGTGGCGTTGGTCGCCTTTTCGATCAGGATGAACCCGCCGAGTATCCGGTTGGGGCTGTCGCCGTCGGCGGCATAGGGCTCGAAGACGATTTCGCGGTCGGTCGACACTTCGGCGACGCCGATCGCATTCAGCGACAGGGTCTTGGCGGCGAGATGGTCGAGCGTGTTGACGTTGACCTCATATTTCGGCTCCTGGACCATCGCGGTCACCAGCTGGGTGCCGATCTTCATCCAATAGCCGCGCCCCGGCAGCAGCTCGTCCTCGTCCATCCAGACGATCGTCGCTTCGAACTGGTCGGAGGCCTCGGGCGGGTCGCCAGCGGCGGCGATGACGTCGCCGCGCGAGCAATCGACCTCTTCCTCGAGGGTGACGGTGACCGACTGGCCGGCGACCGCTTCCTCGAGATCGCCGTCCATGGTGACCACCCGGGCGATCCGGGTCGTTCGCCCCGAGGGAAGGATTCTCACTTCGGTGCCGGGTCCCAGGCTTCCGGCGGCAATCTGTCCGGCAAAGCCGCGGAACGCCTGGTTCGGCCGGTTCACCCATTGCACCGGCATCCGCATTGGCTTGCCCGCGTCGGCGCTGGCGTCCAGTTCGACGTCGTCGAGATGCTCGAGCAAGGTCGGCCCATCGTACCACGGCGTGTTCTCGCTGCGCGCCGTGACGTTGTCGCCGGCCACCCCGGACAGCGGGATCGGCAGCCAATGCTCCACTCCGATTTGCTCGGCGAACAGCCGATATTCGTCGCAGATGGCGCTGAAGACATCCTGGTCATAATCGACGAGGTCCATCTTGGTGATCGCCAAGACGAAGCGGCGGATCCCGACCAGATGCGCGAGGTAGGAGTGGCGGCGGGTCTGGGTCAGGACCCCCTTGCGGGCGTCGATCAGAAGCACGGCGACGTCGGCGGTGGAGGCGCCGGTCACCATGTTGCGCGTATATTGCTCGTGGCCGGGCGTGTCGGCGACGATGAACTTGCGCTTCTCGCTGGCGAAGAAGCGATAGGCGACGTCGATGGTGATCCCCTGCTCGCGCTCGGCGGACAGTCCGTCGACCAGCAATGCGAAATCGAGCTTGCCGCCCGTCGTCCCGATCTTCTTGCTCTCGGCTTCGAGCGTTTCCAGCTGATCGTCGAAGATCTGCCGGCAGTCGTAGAGCAGGCGCCCGATCAGAGTCGATTTGCCGTCGTCGACGCTGCCGCAGGTGATGAAGCGCAGCATCTCCTTACGCTCATGGAGCGCCAGCCATTCGGAGACGTCGCGGGCGATCAGCTCGCGATCCTGGTCGAGCACCCGGGCCATCAGAAATAGCCCTCTTGCTTCTTCTTCTCCATGCTGGCCGCGCCGGCGTCGCGGTCGATGGCGCGGCCCTGCCGTTCCGAGGTGGTCGTCAGAAGCATCTCGGCGACCACCTCCTCGACGGTTGCCGCCGCGCTTTCGACGGCGCCGGTGAGCGGATAGCAGCCGAGCGTCCGGAACCGCACCTTGCGGCCGACAGGTTCCTCGCCGTTCAGCGGGAAGCGGTCGTCGTCGACCATCAGCGTCAGGCCGTCGCGGATCACCGTCGGCCGTTCCGCGGCGAAATAGAGCGGCACGATCTCGATTCTTTCGCGAAGGATATATTGCCAGACGTCGAGTTCGGTCCAGTTCGACAGCGGAAACACGCGGACGCTTTCGCCCTTGTTCTTGCGGACATTGTAGAGCGCCCACAGCTCCGGCCGCTGGCGCTTCGGGTCCCAGCGGTGGTTGGCGGTGCGGAAACTGAAGATCCGCTCCTTCGCCCGGCTCTTCTCCTCGTCGCGCCGGGCGCCGCCGAAAGCCGCGTCGAAGCCGAACTTGTCGAGCGCCTGCTTGAGGCCTTCGGTCTTCCACATGTCGGTGTG
>CAMPJH010000118.1 GCA_946886845.1 uncultured Sphingomonas sp.
CGTGGTTGATGATCGCGATCCGGTCGCACAATTGCTCGGCTTCCTCGAGATAATGAGTGGTGAGGACGACGGTGACGCCCTGCTGGTTGAGGGCGCGGACATGGTCCCAAAGCTGCCGCCTCAGCTCGACGTCGACCCCGGCGGTGGGCTCGTCGAGCACCAGGATCGGCGGCGAGTGGACCATCGCCTTGGCGACCAGCAGCCGCCGCTTCATGCCGCCCGACAGGGTTCGCGAATAAGCGTTGGCCTTTTCGGAAAGATGCATCGCCGCAAGCAGCGCGTCGGTCTGGCGGTCGGCCTTGGCGATACCGTACAGTCCGGCCTGGATCTCCAGCGTCTCGCGCGGGGTGAAAAAGGGGTCGAAGATGATCTCTTGCGGGACGACGCCGATCGATCGCTTGGCGTTGCGCGGGTGCTGGTCGATGTCGAAGCCCCAGATCACCGCTCGGCCGGCGGTTTTGACGACCAGCCCGGCGAGGATATTGATAAGGGTCGACTTGCCGGCGCCGTTGGGGCCGAGCAGGCCGAAGATCTGGCCGTTCGGGACATCGAAGCTGACGTCGTCCAGCGCCAGCTTGGGCGGGCTGCCCCTGGCCGCATAGACCTTCGTCAGCGATTCGATTCGGATTGCTGGATCGGCCGCGGTCATTGCCCCAGCCGCATAGCCGCCGCCTTTCTGGTAAGGAAGCTGGCGAAGGTAAAGCCGCGCTTAACCCTAAGCGGCAAAGTCATCTTGACGTTAACCGTTGTAACCGCGGCGGTAATGACCCGGCTCGATTGCCTCCGCCTGCTCGCTGGCGTGGCGCTGCTTGTTGCAGCGCCCGGGCAGTTGCGCGCGGCGCCGGCCTCGACCAACGCCGATGCCGGCGCGATCGTGCTCAAGCCGCTGACCCTGCTGAAGGTGGACGATCTCGATTTCGGCGCTTTGTTCCCGGCGGCGACAGCAGGAACCGCGACCCTGAACCCGAACACCGGAATCGTCACCACCGCGGGCGGAGTGGCCCTTGGCCCCGGACCGACCCAGCCGGCTCGTTTCACCGGGGCTGGGACCAGGAACGCGCCGATGCTTATCCGCCTTCCAACCGGACCGATCACTCTGACCCAGACCGGCGGCACCGAAACGATGACGGTTTCGAACTGGACCACCGACGGCCACACCACTCGCCAGATCAATGCCTTCGAGGCGTTCGAGTTCAGGGTCGGCGGGCGGCTCAATGTCGGCGCCAACCAGGCCGACGGGGTTTACGTCGGAAGCTTCGACGTGACGGTCATCTATCCCTGATTATTCCGCCGCATGGTTTGCGGCCTTGGTTAAATTCCCGAGCACCGATCCTCTTCAATCGGCGGTGACGCGCTCGCCCGATACTCTCGTGCAACGCGAAAGGAAGTTTCGGTGGGGATTCGACATTGCATTTGCGCGGCCAGCCTGGCCGCCATCGCTCTAGCTTCGGCGCCGGCCGCCGCTGCGCCGGTGCCGGCGCTCGATAATGCCGACGGGCGGGCGCTGGTTCTCATTCCGCTCACCCTGACCAAGATCGACGATCTCGATTTCGGCGGGATCATCCCGTCGACTTCGAGCCCAGGAACGGTGACGATCAATGCCGCGACCGGCGTCCGCACCTTTGGCGGCGGGGTCACCGGAGTTACCAGCGATGCCGGCAACCGCGCTTATTTCGGCGGCGCCGGATCGCCGAGCCAGCAGGTGCTGGTCTCGCTTAGCCCGCCGGTCGAGCTGACCAGCGTCGGCGGCGACACCATCCCGGTGCTCGGACTGACCCTCGACGGGCCGCCGATGCGGTCCATCGACCCGGTCGCCCGCACCTTCTTCGTCGGCGTCGGCGGCACCCTGCAGATCGCCGCCGACCAGCCCGAAGGCGAGTATAGCGCCCCCTTCTGGGTGACCGCGATCTACCAATAAGGCGTGCTCGCCGCCGCTTGTCGCGGCTGCCGCGCGTCCTTAAGTGGCAGGCGATGTCCGACCTGCCGCCGCCCGAGATACTCAAGGTTTCCACCACGCGCGTCGCCTGCGACGGCTCGGGCGCGGTATCGCCGGAGCTCGGCCACCCGCGCATCTTCCTTCGCATTGACCCGGCGCTCGGCTGGGTCGAGTGCGGCTATTGCGACCGGCGTTTCGTTCTCGAGGGGGGACCGGCGGACAGCGGTCCATGATCGCCGATCCGCGCAGCCTGCTTTACCGGACGCTCGATCCCGACGACGCGCGGCGGCTAGCGGCGCGGCATTTATCCGGCTGCGACGACGGCGAACTGTTTCTCGAGCATCAGGTCAGCGAGGCATTCGGGTTCGACGACGGGCGGCTCAAGACCGCGAGCTACGACAGCGCCTCGGGCTTCGGGCTGCGCGGAGTCACCGGCGAGACGACTGCCTTCGCCCACGCGAATGAAGTCAGCGCCGAAGCGATCGAGCGCGCCGCCGCGACCCTGACTCTGCTCGATCCCGCCAAGGGCCCGCCGGCACCGCCGCCGCGGCGCACCAACCAGTCGATGTACGCGCCCGACAATCCGCTGATCGAGGTGCCGTTCGCCGACAAGGTGGCGCTGTGCCAGCAGATCGACGCCGCGGCGCGGGCCCGCGACCCCCGCGTCGCCCAGGTCAGTGTTGGCCTGTCGGCCAGCTGGCGGGTCATCGAGATCATCCGCGCCGACGGCTTCGTTGCCTCCGACGTGCGGCCGCTGGTCCGGCTTGGCGTCCAGATCGTCGCCGCCGACAACGGCCGCCGCGAGACCGGCTATTTCGGGCTCGGCGGGCGCCATCTCTATGAGCCGTTGTTCGACCCGGCGAGCTGGAACCGGGTGATCGACGAGGCGCTTGCCCAGGCCATGACCAACCTGGCGTCGGTTGCGGCGCCCGCCGGCGAGATGCCGGTCGTGCTTGGCCCCGGCTGGTGCGGCGTGCTGCTCCACGAGGCCGTCGGCCACGGGCTCGAAGGCGATTTCAACCGCAAGGGCACGTCAGCGTTCAGCGACCGCATCGGCAGCCGGGTCGCAGCGCTCGGGGTGACCGTCGTCGACGACGGCGCGATGGCGCAGCTGCGCGGCTCTTTGACCATCGACGACGAAGGCACGCCGACCCAGCGCAACGTGCTGATCGAGGACGGCATCTTGAAGGGCTATCTGCAGGACCGGCTCAACGCCCGATTGATGGGCATGGAGCCGACCGGCAGCGGCCGCCGGGAAAGCTTCGCCCACGCGCCGATGCCGCGCATGACCAATACGTTCATGCTGGCCGGCAACGACAATCCCGCCGAGCTGGTCGAGCGGGTCAGCGACGGCATTTACGCCAAGAGCTTCGGCGGCGGCCAGGTCGACATCACCAACGGCAAGTTCGTCTTCTCCTGCACCGAGGCGTACCGGATCCGTGGCGGCCGAATCGCCGAGCCGGTCAAGGGCGCGACCCTGATCGGCGACGGACCGACGGTGCTGACCCGGATCAAGGGGATCGGCAACGACCTCGCGCTCGACGAAGGCATCGGCGTCTGCGGCAAGGGCGGCCAGTCGATCCCGGCCGGGGTCGGCCAGCCGACGCTTCTGATCGACGGCCTGACGGTCGGTGGCACGGCGGCTTGATGGCGGACGACTGGCGCGCCGACGTCCTCAATTTCTGGTTCGGCCTTTCCAGGGAGGACTGGTGGCGCGGATCCCCCGCGCTGGACGAACAGATCCGCGAGCGATTCCTCGAATTGTGGAAACAGAAGCGCCAGCTTCCCGCCGAATCCTTCCTTGCCGATCCGCTGACCGCGCTCGCCGGCGTCATCCTGTTCGACCAGTTCCCGCGCAACATGTTCCGCGACCATGCCGACCAGTTTTCGACTGATCACCTCGCCCAAGCGATCGCCCGTGGAGCGGTTGACCGCGGGTTCGACGAGCAACTCGAGCCGAAGGAGCGCGGCTTCCTCTACATGCCGTTCCAGCACAGCGAAAAGCTCGACGACCAGCGGCGCGGGTTGCTGCTCTTCACGCAGCTCGGCGATGACGAACAGCTGAAATATGCGAAGCTGCACCACGATATTATCGCCCGCTTCGGCCGCTTCCCGCATCGCAACGCGATGCTTGGGCGGGCGCCGCGGCCCGACGAGATCGCCGCCGGCAAGGTCGTCCCCTGGTGAGCGGGCTGGTCGAGCTCGCCCGCTTCCAGAACAAGGTCGAGGCCGATCTCGCCCGGCTGCTGCTCGAAGCCGAGGGCCTCACCGCGATCCCGTTCGACGAAGGCATGAATTATATCGGTCTCGGACCGATCATGCCGATCCGGCTGATGGTCCCCCAAGAGGAGTTCGAGGAAGCCGCCCGAATCCTCGCTGAAGAAGGGATCGGCTAAAGCAGGTGGGCGACCGGCGCCAGGTCGATCCCCGCCCGCGCCGCCGCCTGCTCGATCTCCTCGACGCTCGCGCCCTGGTCGCGCCGGGCGACCGCCCAGGCCAGTGCCGAGCGGTTGCCCGAACGGCAGAAAGCGAGCAACTTGCCGCCCGCCGCTTCTGCCATCGCCTCCTGCATGCACTCGACGTCGGCCGGGCCGATGCCGCGCTGGATCGGCACGAAGCGATAGGCGATTCCGGCCGCCTCGGCGGCCGCTTCGATGTCGGCGGCGCGCGGCTGGTCCGGGTCTTCGCCATCGGGCCGGTTGTTGACGATCATGGTGATGCCCTGCTGCTTGAGCTGCGCGACATCCTCGGGCCGGATCTGGCCGCTGACAAAGGTTGTGCCGTCAAGCTGGCGCATCGCCGGTCTCCTCCTGCGCGGCCACGGCCGCGAGCATCGCCGCACCATAACGCTCGAGCTTGGCCGCGCCGACCCCCTGGATTGTGCTGAGCTCGGCGAGCGTTCGCGGACGCGCCTCGGCGATCCCGCGCAAGGTCGAATCGTGGAACACGACATAGGGCGGCACGCCCGCTGCCTGGGCAAGGTCGCGGCGGGCGGCCCGAAGCGCGTCGAACATCGGATCGGCCGGGCCCTCGCTCCGCCGGCGTGAGCCGCGCCGCCGCGGCGGCGGAACGGCGATGGTCAGCGGCTCCTCGCCCTTGAGGAGCCGGCGGATGTTTTCGCGATGACGGACGTAGA
>CAMPJH010000119.1 GCA_946886845.1 uncultured Sphingomonas sp.
CAGGAGGACGGTTATGGGACAGCGCTACTGGGTGATTGGCGGGGAATATCGCAACTGCCAGTTCGACGAGGTGGTGCCCGGCACCGAAGAGATTTCGGGCCCGTTCCCCGATGCCGTTCGGGCGCGGACCGAATGGCAGCGCCTGACTTTCCGCGATCGCCGAAGCGCGACCGAGCGCTATTCGATCTGCGTCGAGTCGTTCCGCCGATGAACGACGTGATCGACCGGCCGCGGGTGGCGGCGGAGCCATCCAGCGTCCGCGGTGCCGGCGAGGTCCTGACCGCCGATGCATTGAGCTTCCTGGCGGAGCTTCACGAGCGCTTCGACCGGCGGCGACTGGCGCTGCTTGAAAACCGGCTGGAGCGGCAGCAGCGGTTCGACGCCGGCGAGCTCCCCGACTTTCGCGACGACACGCGCCAGATCCGCGAGGCCGAATGGACGGTCGCGCCCGCCCCCGCCGATTTGCAGCAGCGGCGGGTCGAGATCACCGGCCCGACCAATGCCAAGATGCTGATCAATGCGCTGAACAGCGGCGCCAGCACCTTCATGGGCGATTTCGAGGACGCGACTTCGCCAGTGTGGGACGAGCTGGTCCAGGGCCAGGTCAACCTTCGCGAACATTGGCGCGGTCGGCTCGACTACGTCGATCCGCACAGCGGCAAGTCTTATGCCGTCGGCGACAATCCGGCGGCCTTGCTCGTCCGCCCGCGCGGGCTGCACCTGCCCGAGGAGCATGTCACCGTCGACGGCCAGCCGGTCGCCGGCGCATTCTTCGATTTCGCCCTTTACGTCTGGCACAATGCCCGGGCGGCGCTTGGCCGCGGCTCGGGCCCATATTTCTACATCCCCAAGCTCGAGAGTATGGAAGAGGCCGCGCTGTGGAGCGACGTCTTCGCGCTTGCCGAGAACCGGCTCCGGCTCGAGCGCGGGACGATCAAGGCCACCGTGCTGATCGAGACAATCCCCGCCGCCTTCGAGATGGACGAGATCCTCTACGCCCTGAAAGACAATATCGTCGGGCTCAATTGTGGCCGCTGGGACTATATCTTCAGCTACATCAAGCGCCTTGGCCGTTCGGCCGAGCGGCTGACTCCCGACCGCTCGGCGATGACGATGGATCGGGCATTCCTTGCGGCCTACTCGCTGCGGCTGATCGCCACCTGCCACCGCCGCGGCGCCCACGCGATGGGCGGAATGTCGGCGTTCATCCCGGTCAAGGGCGACGAGAAAGCGAATAGCGCTGCACTCGACAAGGTGCGCGCGGACAAGCTGCGGGAGGTCGGCAACGGCCACGACGGCACGTGGGTGGCGCACCCGGCCCTGGTGCCGGTGGCGCTCGAAGCGTTCGAGGCGATGGACGGCCCCAACCAGCTGTCGAAAATGCCGGAGCACATCCCCGGTCGCGACGAGATGCTCGACCTTCACACCGGTCCGCGCACCGAGGCTGGCGCGCGCGAGAACATTCGCGTCGGCGTGCAATATCTCGCCGCCTGGCTCGGCGGCAAAGGCGCGGTGCCGCTCTACAATCTCATGGAAGACGCGGCGACCGCGGAGATCAGCCGGGCACAGCTGTGGCAGTGGCTGCACTTTTCAGCGGAGCTCGACGACGGACGAGCGTTCGACCGCGACCTGTTCGATCAGCTGTTCGACGAGGAGGTCGGGCTTCTCCAGGCCGTCGAGAATATCGCCGAAGCCGCCGAACTCTTCCGCGAGATGATCGTCAGCGATAGCTTCGTCGAATTCCTCACCCTGCCCGCCTACGGACGCCTCGGGTGAACTAAGGCCCGTATTTGACGGGCTCCAATATCAGGACGTGCAGGTCTCGAGTCGGCCGCCAATTCTCGTGGCGAACCTCGAATTGCGTCGGCCCGATCTTCCTTACGCCGGTCTCGCAGAAGCTGACGAGGTTGCCCGGCTTGCCCTTGTCCACCACCAGGCGGAAGCTGCCGATCGGCGAGCGCCAGTTTGCGCCCGTCGTCAGGATATAATCGATCCATGTTGGCGGAAGCACGATGTTCGGCCGTCGCAGCCGCTCCGCGGCCGCGAGGAAATCCTTATCGATACAGTAGCGCTCGATCATCGCGAGCCGATCCGGGTCGTCCGCTTTCACATATTCCGAAGCAAGAAGCGTATCGACGGAGCTGCCGGCACCAGGGGCGTAGCGGTGATCGACGTTGAGATCGCGGCCGGCCGGGAATCGCTGCTTCCACCAATGCCGGTCCTGCACCGTCCACAGGGGGACAAGGTGGTGCCGCATCGGCTCGGCGCCGAAGCTGAATTCCTCCACTCCGGCGAGTCCGAGCGATTGCAGCCGGCTTCTTTCCGTCTCCGGCAGCGCGTCCATCACTTTCGTCGCGTCCATGATGTCGTCGGGAGCGATCGGAATGCGCAGCCGGTCGAGCAGGGCGGTGTGATCCTGCCCCTTCACGATCGCCTTGCGCTCGAGTGCCGACTGCACTGGCCGGCCTTCGACGGCAGTGTGGAAATCCGATGGATAAGACAGGTTCCTGCCCCATTCCTCGGACAGGTCGCGCGGCGGCATCGGGAAGGCGACGATCGTTTCGACGTCGCTCGGCGATTGATTGCGGAAGACATAGCGGACCCGGATTTCCTTTGCCGAGACCGAGAGGTCCTCCGACACCATGTCGATCTTGTCTGTGCGTTCGAGAACCAGCCCGCCGGCGGCGGTGCTGGCCGTGCTGTCGTTGGCGATTGCCGCCGGCGCGGAAGCAAGTCCGGCAAGCAGAATGATGAGTCGGCGCATGGTGAAACCCCCGGCGCCGGTGGTGCGCCGAAGCCGAACCGCAAGCAAGAAAAAGGACGCCGCGGGTTGCCCCGGGCGCCCTCTTAAATTTCCGGGCGAAAGCCGCTTAAGCGGTCGCCGTTTCCTTGGGCAGCGCCGCCTTCGCCTGGGCGATGATCGCCTTGAAGGCTTCGCCCTCATGCATGGCGATGTCGGCCAGCACCTTGCGGTCGAGATCGATCTTGGCGAGCTTGAGCGCGTGGATGAACTGGCCGTAGGTCAGCCCTTCGGCGCGGACGGCGGCGTTGATCCGCTGGATCCACAGGGCGCGGAAGCTGCGCTTCTTCACCTTGCGGTCGCGATAGGCGTATTGCCCGGCCTTCTCGACCGCCTGGCGGGCGATTCGGATGGTGTTCTTGCGGCGGCCGTAATAGCCCTTCGCCTGGTCGAGGATCCGCTTGTGCTTGGCGCGCGTGGTTACGCCGCGTTTGATGCGTGGCATGCTTCGCGCTCCTTACTTGAGGCCGTAGGGCGCCCAGAGCTTCACCCGCGCCGTATCGGCGTCGGCGAGAATCTCGGTGCCGCGGTTCTGGCGGATGTACTTGGCGTTGTGGCTGATCAGCCGGTGGCGCTTGCCGGCGACCCCGTGCTTGATCTTGCCGGTGGCCGTGAGCTTGAAGCGCTTCTTGACGCCGCTCTTGGTCTTGAGCTTGGGCATTTTCGTCTCCTGACGTTCTTGAACGGCCGCGGCAGCCCTCGATGGCCGGGCGCGTTCGATTGCTCCAGTGGTCTGGAAGAGGGCGGGCCTATAGAGCGCAACGCCAATTCTGGCAACTACCAGGGAATCTCAGAACCGTCGTAGCTGAAGAAGCGGCCGGATTGGTCTGGGCCGAGATCTTCGATCACCCGCCGCATTCCGGCAACGCTCTCTTCCGGCTCGAGCGGAGCCGACTCGCCGCCCATCCGGGTCTGGACCCAACCCGGATGAAGTACTGCAGCGACCACCTTGTCCCGATTGTCGATTGCGAGGCTTCGCCACGCCGAGTTGAGCGCAGTCTTGGACGACCGGTAGGCGATGTAGCCGCCGGACCTATTGTCGGCGATGCTGCCCATCTTGCTGGTGATTGCGACCAGCTTGCCGCCCGAGCGCGCCACCAGCGGCAGCACCGATTGCGCGAGCAGATACGGCGCGACGGTGTTGACCGCGAACGTCTCCAGCCATTCTTCGCCCTCGGCCGCGCTTCGCGGCGACCTCGGCCCGTAGGTGCCGGCGTTGGCGATCAGCAGGTCGAGCGAATCGAGCCGTTCGCCGAAGCTCGCGACCGCGTCGAGGTCGCGCATGTCGAGCCTCTCGACCCGGACGCCGAGTACGTCGAGCTCGGGGCTGCTCTGACGAACGGTGGCGACGACGTCCCAGCCGTCGGCGGAATATTGGCGCGCGAACTCGAGGCCGATGCCGCGATTCGCTCCGGTGATCAGGACTGAGGGCATGGCTGGTAAACGCGGACGAAGCGAAAAGGCTCAGGCGGCACGAGCAACCTCGAGCGAACCGGCCGGGGTCGGCGCCAGCAGGTCGGCCGAACCGGCGCTGCCGTCGAGCCAGGGGCGCCACTGGTCGGGCCGAAGCAGCACGATCTGCCGGTTGTGCAACGGCTCGACGTCCGGCCCGGGCGGCGCGGTCAGTAACGTGAACGCCTCGCCAATCTCCGGGTGCGGCCGCAGCAGGCCGGCGATCGCAAAGTCCTGGCCTTCGGCGGGCCGGAACAGCCAGCAATCCTTGCGCTTCTGCTTGGGGTCGGCGGGCGCCGTATATTCGTAGAAGCCGTCCATCGGCACCAGGCAGCGGTCCTTCGGGAAGTTGCGCCCGTCCGAGCGCATGTTGAACACCGGCTTGCCGTTCGGGGCCGGCCACGACCAGCGGCGGATCACCAGCTCGGCATGGTCGCTGCTCCAGCGAACCACCGGCGCCCGGTCGGTGATGTGGACGTCGGCGGGCTCGATGTTTGGAACACCCTCGGGGAAAGTCAGCGGCATCTGGACGTCGGCAAACAGCCGCCGAATCGCGTCGGGATTCTTTTCGATCCGGTAGAGGTTGCACACGCCGAAGCGCCAATCTTAATCGAACAGGCTCGACACGCTGGCTTCGTCGGCGATCCGGCGGATCGCTTCGGCGAGCAGCGGCGCGACGGTGAGCCGTCGGATCTTGCCGCCTTTGACGTCGGCTTCTCCGCTCCAGATCGAATCGGTGACCACCAGCTCCTTGAGCTCGGAGGCGGCGACCCGGGCGGCGGCGCCGCCGGACAGCACGCCGTGGGTGCAATAA
>CAMPJH010000120.1 GCA_946886845.1 uncultured Sphingomonas sp.
CGCGCCGAAAAGCATCTCAAGGAGAACGGGCGGGTGACCGACGCGATTTATGACGCCGGCTACTCGGCGCCGAGCCGTTTCTACGCCGATGCGAAAGAGAGGATGGGAATGACTCCGTCGGCCTGGCGCGACGGCGGACGCGGCGAGACGATCCGCTGGACGACCTTCGACAGCCCGATCGGCGAGATGCTGATTGCCGCCACTTCGAAGGGCATTTGCCGGCTGACGTTCGACGACAGCGAGGCGTCGTTGAGGCGCCTGTTCCCCAATGCCACGATTGTCCGGGACGAAGGCGGGATGCGCGCGCTCGTCGAAGGTGCGCTCGCGGCAATCGAGCGGCCGCAGGCGGCGCCCGACTTGCCGATCGACGTTCGCGGGACGGCGTTCCAGGAAGCGGTGTGGCGCGAGCTTCGCAGGATCCCGCTCGGCGAAACCCGAAGCTACGCCGACATCGCCGCGGCAATTGGCGCGCCCGCCGCGACCCGCGCGGTCGGCACCGCCAACGGCTCCAACCCGGTCGCGGTGCTGGTGCCGTGCCACCGGGTGATCCGCTCGGACGGTACGCTCGGTGGCTATGCCGGCGGGCTGGACCGGAAGAAGCAGCTGCTCGCGGTGGAGGGAGCAACAGTCCCGCAGCCGGCGCTGGACCTTTAGCCGTCAGTCGTGGTCCTGCTTGTCGTTCCACTCGTCGATCAAAGACAGTGCGTGCGCAGCATCAGACGCCTCGATAGCCGCCAGTATATCCTGGGCCGTGTCATGGAATCTTCGGGCGTGCGGATCAAACGCGAGGGGTGCGAAAGCCTGTCTCGCTTCGGCGATCCGGCCGTCGACCAGCAACTGCCGCACTGACAGCAACCGCAGCCTGTCGTCCTGGGGCGCGAGGACGAGGGCGTAAAGGAGGCCCTTCGTGGCGCTCGCGGTGGCGACCGCGCCAGCATCCTTGTAGGTCTGATAAAAGAGCATGAGCGGCTCTGGGTTTTCAGGATCCGCATGGTTCGCCCGCACGAACCACTTTCGAATTCCCTCCAAATCGGCCCCGGCTGGATTGTCTTTCGCCAGCCGCATCAACGAGCGGCCCTTGTAAACCAGCGCGTTAGCGTTGCGCGGGTCTGCGGCGAGCGCTCGGTCCGCTGCGGCAATGGCGGCGTCGTAGTTGCGCGCGTCATGCTCGGCCTCGGCGAGCGTCGATTGGACTACCGGGTCGTTTGGGAATTGCGCCGCGATTTTCCGGGCCTGCGCGGCGACGCGTCCGGCTGTGGCTCGGCTGACTCCCAGGCTGGACTGCATGCGTACGGCCATGATCGCCGCCTCGCCTACGCCGAGCGGACGAATATCAACGGGTCCGATCTTCGAAGAGTCGGTCTGAACGACCGTTCCCGATAGCGTCTTTCGACGCGCGTATCCGTCGAGCTCGCGAGTGAGCCGCAGCATGTCGCCGAAAGCCGCCCCGGCGGATTTGGCCGGAGTTTGCCCTGATCGGATTCCCTCCACATAGCGGTCGAGCTGTCCCTTTCGCGACGGCTCGAACGTCAAATAGTGAGTGAGCAACCAGCCGCGGGAATAGAGCAGTTCCCACTGCCAGCCATCGAGGCTTCGATAAGAGTCCCCCACCATTGCCGAAATCGTAAGACGTTTGTCGGGCGCGAAAACGCCCGCCGAACGGTGGTTGGCTGCCGCACCGAAAGTAACTTTGCCGTCGCCAGCGATCTGAGCAGTCGAGAGGAACTCAGCGAAGCCCTCGACAAGCCACGGCGGGTAATAAGCGGACAGATCCTGCAGCATCAGGTGATGCGCATACTCATGATAGAAAACGATGTCGGAATTGATCTCGCCCGGGCCCTTGGGCTTCGTCCTTGCGACGAATGCGTACGAGCCCGATGCGCGCGTAGAATAGAGTCCGAAGATCCGACTGCCGGTACCGGCGACCCTGTCGAGTGCGGCGACGTCCTTCAACGCGTATATAGTCAGCCGGCCGGCATCGGTGAGGGGCGGATCGGCCATTTTTCGAGCCAAGCGAACTGCCTGGTCGAACCGCTCGAGCTTGGCCGCATATTGGCGCAGACTTTCTGGCTCTTCATCGGAGTAGATGAGGAAATGCCTCGTCTTTGCCTCATGCCACGCGCCAAGCGCAGGCATAGGCACGGCCAGAACGGCCGCAATCAGAAACAACAGACGAAGCAAGGATACCCTCCCGAAAAAAACGCCCGGCACACAAGAGGTTAAGCCGGAGGGAATGGGTAAGTCTAGAGGAAGCTGTAGGGATCGACGTCGACGCTGACCCGGACCTTCGGGCTCCACTCGATTTCGCCGAGCCAGTCGCGGATCACGTCCTGGACGTCGAGCAGGCGGGCGGCGTGGACCAGCAGCCGCTGGCGGTGGCGGCCACGAAGCATCGCCAGGGGCGCAGGGGCGGGGCCGAACACCGCCATTCCGTCGACCCTCGGGGCCGCGTTGCCGATGCGCCGGGCGACCTCGTCGGCCTCGCTCGCGCTCTCAGCCGAGACGATGATCGCCGCAAGCCGCCCGAACGGCGGCATCGCCGCTTCGCGCCTCGCCTCGGTTTCGGCGGCGTAAAATCCAGGCGCGTCGCCGGAAACCAGAGCGGCGATCACCGGCGCGTCGGGATCATGGGTCTGGACCAGCACGCGACCCGGCTTGTCGGCGCGCCCGGCGCGTCCGGCGACCTGCTGGACCTGCTGGAAGCTGCGCTCGGCCGCCCGCAGGTCGCCGCCCTGCAAGCCGAGGTCGGCGTCGACCACTCCCACGAGAGTCAGATTGGGGAAGTGGTAGCCTTTGGTCACCAGCTGGGTGCCGACGACAATATCGATCGCGCCGGCGTCCATCGCCGCGACGAACTCTGCGGCGCGGGCCGGCGACCAGATCGTGTCCGAGGTGACGATTGCGGTGCGCGCTTCCGGGAACAATTCGGCAACCTCATCGGCAATCCGCTCGACGCCGGGGCCGCAGGCGACCAGGCTGTCTTCCTCGCCGCATTCGGGGCAGGCGCGCGGCGGCGGCATCACATGGCCGCAATGGTGGCAGGCGAGCCGGTGCATCAGCCGGTGCTCGACCATCCAGGCGGTGCAGTTCGGGCATTGGAAGCGGTGGCCGCAGTGGCGGCAGAGGGTGAGCGGAGCGAAGCCGCGGCGGTTCAGGAACAGCAGCGACTGCTCGCCGGTCTCGAGATTGGCCTGCAGCTCGGCGACCAGGCTCGGCGCCAGCCAGCGGCCGCGCGGTGGGGGGTCCTGGGTCAGGTCGATCGCCCGGATTTCGGGCAGCTTGGCACCGGCGAAGCGGCTGGCGAGGGTCACTTCGCGATAGCGGCCGACCTCGACCATGTGGCGGCTTTCGATCGCCGGAGTCGCCGACGACAGGATCACCGGGACGCTCTCGAACTTGGCGCGCATCACGGCGACGTCGCGGGCATGGTACTGGACGCCGTCTTCCTGCTTGAAGCTCGGCTCGTGCGCCTCGTCGACGACGATCAGGCCGAGGTCGGGGTAGGGCAGGAACAGGGCCGAGCGGGCGCCAACCGTGACCTTCGCCTCGCCGGACGCGATTCCGCGCCAGTTCCGCCGCCGCTGCGACGATCGCAGCCCGGAGTGCCAGGCGACCGGAGCGCAGCCGAAGCGCGCCTCGAACCGCTTGAGGAACGGCTCGGTAAGGGCAATTTCCGGAAGCAGCACCAGCGCCTGGCGGCCTTGGCGCAAGCACTCGGCGATCGCCTCGAAATAAACCTCGGTCTTTCCCGAACCGGTGACTCCATCGAGCAGCACGGGATCAAAGCCCTTGCCGACCGCAGCCGACAGCGATTGCGCTGCAACCTGTTGCTCGTCCGTCAGCTCGGGCGGGGCGAATTCCGGGTCCGGGCAATCGAGCGGCCGGTCGGCGGTGACCTGCACTGGCGCGAGCGCTCCGGCATTGACCAGTCCGCGCATGACTGAGTCGCTGACGCCCGCATGGCCGGCGAGCTCGCGGATCGTCCCCTGGCGGCCTTCGATCGCCGCCAGCGCCTTCTCGCGCTGTGGGGTCAGCCGATCGGGGGCGCGGCCGGTTGGCGCATATTCCGTGAGCTGGCGCGGCCCCTCGAGCGCGGCCGAGGACGGCAGCACCATTCGAAGCACGGAAGCCAGTGGGCTCAGATAGTAATCCGCGGTCCACTCGACGAGCCGGCGAAGCGGCGCCGGCATCGGCGGGACGGGCAGGACCGACACCAGCGGGCGCAGCCGGTTGTCGCCGACCTCCTCGGTCTGGAGCCGCTCGGGCTCCCAGACCACGCCGATCAGCTGGCGCGGGCCGAGCGGCGCGACGACGACCGAGCCCGGCACCGCCGTCATTCCCTCCGGGACGCGATAGTCAAGCGGTCCGAGCGCGGCATTCAGGGTGACGACACGGGCGCGATTCATTAGCTAGCGAAACCGGGGCTGAAGGGACGGGACCTCAAGAGAAGGAGGTTTCTCGATGATTGCAAGACGCTGGCACGGACGAGTTCCGCCCACCAAAGCCGCCGAATATTTGAGGCTGATGGAGGAGGTCGGTCTCGCCGACTATCGGTCCACGCCAGGCAACATCGGCGCGTGGTGCCTCCATCGCTCCGACGGAGACGTCGTGCACGTGGAGATGTTCACTTTGTGGGATGATGAGTACTCGATCCGGCGCTTCGCGGGCGATGAACTGCTGAAGGCGAAATATTACGACTTTGATCCCGATTTCCTCCTCGAGCTCGAGCCCGAGGTCGTGCATTTCGAAGTGATCGAAGCCTGAGACTTACCGCCCGCGCTTGCGGCGGTGGCTGTCGAAATCGAGGACCGCGTTTTCCTCTTCGCCTTCGGGCATCAGGCCGAGGCGCCGGGCGATTTCCTGATAGGCTTCGGCGACATTGCCGAGGTCGAGCCGAAAGCGGTCCTTGTCGAGCTTCTCGTTCGATTTCAGATCCCACAGCCGGCAGCCGTCGGGGCTGATTTCGTCGGCCAGGATGATCCGCGAATAATCGCCGTCCCACACCCGGCCGAACTCGAGCTTGAAGTCGAC
>CAMPJH010000121.1 GCA_946886845.1 uncultured Sphingomonas sp.
CAATCGCAACCCAGGATGCCCCTAGAGCGATCGACTTCGGCCGTGTGCTCGCCGAGAGCGGGCGGCGGCAGGTCGGACTCGGCGCGTTCGCCGTCGATTCGAACCGGCGAGCCGACGACCGGCGTGCCGGCGATCGTCCGGACCATCGCCCGGTGCTGCGCCTGGACGTCGGCGAGCGCCTGGCTGACGCTGTTGATCGGCCCGGCCGGGATTCCGGCTTTCTCCAGGTTTTCGAGCCACTCGGCGGCGGGTCGCGCGCGGATGCATTGCGCGACGGCCTCAACCATCGCGGCACGGTTGGCGACACGCTCGGAGTTGCTGGCGAAGCGGGCGTCGCTGGTCCATTCTGGACGGCCGCACAGCTGGGCCAGGCGCGCGAACTGGCGGTCGTTGCCGATGGCGATGACGATCGGCTGATCGGCCGCCTCGAATGGCTGGTAGGGGACGATATTGGGGTGGGTGTTGCCCTGCCGCGGCGGGTCCTTGCCCGAAACCAGCGCATTCGACGCCTGGTTCGCGAGCATCGCCAGCTGCGTGTCGAACAGCGCCATGTCGAGATAGGCGCCCTCTCCCGTTTTCTCGCGCCGGTATAGAGCCGAAAGGATGGCGACGGCGGTGTACAGGCCGGTGAACAGGTCGACGACCGCGACTCCGACGCGCATCGGCCCGCCGCCCGGATCGCCGTCGGGCTGGCCGGTGATGCTCATCAGCCCGCCCATCGCCTGGATGATGTAATCATAGCCGGCGCGGCTGGCGTAGGGACCGTCCTGGCCGAAGCCGGTGATCGAGGCGATCACCAGCCGTGGGTTGGCGTCGTGGAGCGAGGCCGCGTCGAGCCCGAACTTGCTCAATCCCCCGACCTTGAAATTTTCGACGATGACATCGCTGCCAGAAGCCAGGCGACGGACCAAGGCCGCACCTTCTTCCGTCGCGAAGTCGATCGCCGCCGATCTTTTGCCGCGGTTTGCCGACAGGAAGTAGGCCGCGACCTTCTCGCCGCCGTCCAGGACGTGCCAGGGCGGGCCCCAGTGGCGGGTGTCGTCGCCCGCCCCCGGCCGTTCGATCTTGATCACCTCGGCGCCGAGGTCGGCGAGCAGCTGCGTACACCACGGACCGGCCAGGACCCGGCTCAAATCGAGCACCCGCACACCCGCGAGCGGCACCTTCACGGGCGGCGCCTCGACCACGGCTTGCGGTCGGCGAGGATGGCCTGCGCGGCATTGTGGCCCGGCGCGCCGGTCACCCCGCCGCCGGGGTGAGCGCCCGAGCCGCACAAATAGAGGCCGGCCAGCGGCATCCGGTAGTCGGCGGCGCCGATCATCGGCCGGGCGCTGAACAACTGGTCGAGCCCCATCTTGCCGTGGAAGATATCGCCGCCGATCAGGCCGAAGCGGCGCTCGAGATCGATCGGCGAATGGATCTGGCGTCCGATCACCGACGCCGCGAATCCGGGGGCGTGTGAGTCGATGGTGGCGATGACCGCGTCGGCCGCCTTGTCGCGTTCTTTGTCCCAGCTTCGTCCCGGGCCGAGATCGTAGCGGAAGTGCTGGCAGAACAGCGAAGCGACATGCTTGCCCTTGGGCGCCAGGCTCGGGTCGAGCGTCGAGGGGATCAGCATCTCGACGATCGGCTGGCTCGACCAGCCATTGGCCCGCGCGTCGACATAGGCGCGATCCATATAGTCGAGGCTCGGTGCAACTATGATCCCGGCGGTGAGGTGATCGCCGCGCTTGGGCAGGACCGTGAACTTCGGAAGCTCCGACAAAGCGACGTTCATCCGGAAAGTCGCGCTCTCGCAGCGCCAGTTGTGCATCCGTTGCGCGACATCGGAATCGACCGCTCCATCGGGGACCAGACGATCGAACAGCAGCTTGGGATTGACGCCCGCGACCACGGTGTCCGCCCGCCACGCCTTGCCGCCGGCGACCACTCCGGCGGCCTTGCCCCGTTCGACGATCAGCTCCTCGACCGGCGTACCGAGCAGGATGTCGACGCCCTTCTCGTGGCAGGCGCGGGCCATCGCCTGGGTGATCGAGCCCATCCCGCCAATCGCGTGACCCCAGGACCCCTCGACCCCGGCCGCTTCGCCGAACAAATGGTGGAGCAGGACATAGGCGGTGCCGGAATCGTAGGGCGAGGCAAAATTGCCGACCACCCCGTCGAAGCCGAACAACGCCTTGGCGAGATCGCCCTTGAAGTGGCGGTCGAGGATGTCGCCGGCGCTTCGGGTGGCGAAATCGTGGACGGCGCGAATCTCGCTGGTCGACAGCCCGACCATGTCGCGCCCCAGGCTCAGCAGCGACGGCAGCCCGCGGGCTCCGGCTCCCACCTCGGGCGGCGCGCGCAGAATCCATTTCTTGATCAGCGGAACGACGGTTTCGAGCTCGGCAATGTAGCGGTCGTAGCCTTCGGCGTCTTCGCGATTGAGCCGGGCGATGTCCTTGCGGGTCAGGCCACCGCGGCCGGCGATCAGATAGTCGCCGTCGCCGGGAAGGAAATTGTCGCGCTTGCGGAGCACGACTTTCAGTCCGTGCCGCTCCAGCTCCATGTCGCGGATGACCTTCGGCTGGAGCAGGCTGACGGTGTAGGCGGCGGCGGAATTGCGGAAGCCCGGCAGGAATTCGTCGGTCACAGCCGCGCCGCCGACCTTGTCCGAGGCTTCGAGCACGGTGACTCTCATGCCCTTGCGGGCGAGATAGAAGGCGCAGGTCAGGCCGTTATGGCCGGCGCCAATGACGATTGCGTCCTGCATCAGCGCATCAACACCAGTTCTTCGGCCATGGTCGGGTGAAGCGCGACGGTCGCATCGAAATCGGCCTTCCTTAGCTTGGCTTTGACGGCGATGGCGGCCGCCTGGAGAATTTCCGGGGCGTCGGGGCCGATCATGTGGATGCCGACGATGCGATCGCTCTCGCCGTCGACGACCAGCTTGTAAAGCGACCGTTCGTTGCGACCGGCAAGGACGTTCTTCATCGCCCGGAAGTCGGACGTATAGCATTTGACCGCGCCGAGCTTCTCGCGCGCCTGGCTTTCGGTCATGCCGACTCCGGCAAGCGGCGGATGGCTGAATACCGCCGAGGGTATCGCGTCATAATCGACCGTCGTCGGCTGGTTGCCGAAGAAAGTATCGGAGAAAGCCTGGCCTTCTCGGATTGCGACCGGGGTCAGCTGCACTCGGTCGGTGACGTCGCCGATCGCGAAAATCGAATCGACCGAAGTGCGGTTTTGGGCGTCGACTTTGACCGCGCCTCGCTCGCCGAGCTCAACCCCCGCATCCTCGCAGCCGAGGCCGTCGGTGTTCGGCTGCCGGCCGACGGCGATCAGCAGCTGGTCGGCGTCGATATCCTCGCATCCGGTCATTGCCAGCTTGAGGCCGCCGTCCGTTTTCTGGACGCGATCGATCGTCGCGTTGAATTTGAAATCGATGCCCTTGCGCACCGAGATCTGGATCAGCCGGTCGACAGTCTGCTGGTCGTAGCCGCGAAGCAGCACGTCGGTGCGGTTGACCAGCCAGACGGTCGAGCCGAGCTCGTTGAAAATGCCGGCGAATTCGTTGGCGATATATCCGCCGCCGACGATGACGATGCGCTTCGGAATCGCCTCGAGATGGAACGTCTCATTCGAGCTGATCGCATGCTCGATCCCCTCGATTTCCGGCATCAGCGGCCCCGCACCGGTCGCGATCAGGATCTTTTCGGCGGTGATCTCGCGTCCCGAACCGAGCCGGACCGAATTGGCGCCGGTCAGGACCGCGCGCTCCTTGAAAATCTCGACATCGTGGTTGGTCAGCGTGTCGGTGTAGGCGCCCTCGATCCGGGTCACTTCGGCCAGGACATTGTCGCGAAGGACCGGCCAGTTGAACGTCTTTTGCGGAATGTCCCAGCCGAACATCGCCGCGTCGTCGAGATCTTCGGCGAAATGGGCGCCGAAGACGAGCAGTTTTTTGGGAACGCAGCCGCGGATCACGCAGGTGCCGCCGACCCGGTGCTCCTCGGCGATGGCGACCCGTGCTCCGTGGCCCGCCGCGACGCGGGCGGCGCGCACTCCGCCCGAGCCGGCGCCGATAACGAACAGGTCATAGTCGGCCATCAGACCCCCGCCCTTTCGATCAACGCCCGGGTCGAAGGGTCGAGCGTTTCCTCGTCGGCATCCTCGGCGAGTTCGCGGACCAGCTTCTTGCCGAGTTCGACCCCGAACTGGTCGAACGGGTTGACGCCCAGAAGCACCGCATTGGCGAAGGTGCGATGCTCGTAGAAAGCGATCAGCGCGCCTAGTGAACGGGCGTCGAGCCGGTCGAGAAGGATCGTGCTGCTTGGACGGTTGCCGGGATAGTTGCGGTGCGGATCGTCGCTTGGCTGGCCCCGCATCAACGCGGCCCCTTGCGCAAAGGCGTTGAGCAACAGCTGCCGGTGGTGATCGGCGAGGGAGGCTGGCTGTTCGGCGACGGCGACGAATTCGACCGGGACAATTGCCGTTCCCTGATGAAGCAACTGGAAAACGGCGTGCTGCGCGTCGGTCCCGACTCCGCCCCAAAGCACCGGCGACGTCGGCCGGCCGACCGGTTTGCCGTCGCTGGTCACCGACTTGCCGTTCGATTCCATCTCCAGCTGCTGGAGATACGGGACCAACAGCCGCAGCCGCTCGTCATAGGGGAAGACGGCGCGGGTCTGATAGCCGAGCCGCTGAGCGTAGAGCAGGTCCGCGAAGGCCGCGAGCAGCGGCATGTTTGCCGCCGTCTCAGTGTAACGAAAATGGCGGTCCATTTCGGCGCCGCCTTCGAGAAACTCCTCCAGCGAACTCCAACCGAGCGCGAGCGCGGCAGACACGGAAACCTCGCTCCAAAGCGAATAACGCCCGCCGACGGCTTCGGAGACAAGCAGGATGCGGGTTTCATCGATGCCGGCTTCGAGCGCCGCCTCGGGAGCCGCGCTGACGGCGATCAGCCGGCCGTGGGGATCGTCGACCCCGCCTACGCGCAGCCAGGCCGTCGCCGCCGCCATGTTGGCCAAGGTCTCGGC
>CAMPJH010000122.1 GCA_946886845.1 uncultured Sphingomonas sp.
GTGCTGGACCTGCACGGCCTCAACCTCGACCAGGCCTGGAGCGCGATCGATCGCGGCCTCGAGAGGGCAATCGCGGCCGACGACCGGGTCGTCCTGTTGATCACCGGCCATGCCCGCGCCGGCGAGCCCCCGATCCAGCGGGGCAGGATTCGGGCGGCGGTTCACGACTGGCTGGGGGCATCCCGGCACGCGCCGAAAATCGCCGCCGTCCGCGCCGCGCACGGCCGCCACGGAGGCGGCGGCAGCCTCTACATTATTTTGCGGCGAAACCGCCGGAAATCCACCGTTTCTTAACCCTGTCGATTTAACCGGATTGCCACAGGCGGATCGAACCGTCGGACGGGGCGCGACTTACCGATGCAAGCAGGCACGGCCCAGAAGGTCAGCAACGCGATCCTTTCGTGTGCCGCTGGCTTCGCATCGTTCATCTTTTCGTTGAGCGCGCTCCTCTACATCACGGAGCTCGACGGAAAGATCGTCGCCGCGCTTGTCGCTGGCGCATTCTGTTTGCTTATCAGCTACATAGCGTCAGAACGGCCGAACAGTGAAAGCGCCCGCGCACTGTCGGCCCTCGGCGATCGCCTGATGGCGGTCGAGGATGGCGACCTGGTGTCGCCGGCGCCGCCGATCGTCCGCAAGGTGATGCCCAAGCTTGCCGCGGCCGTCGACAGCCTGTTCGCCGAAGTGCGTGCGTCGATCGAAAATGCCCACGCGCTCGGCATGTACGATCCGGTGACATCGCTTCCGAACCGGCTGCATTTCCGCGCCGAAGCCGACAAGCTGCTGGGCGAAAGCGCCAAGGGGGCCAAGTCGGCGATGCTGTTCGTCGATCTCGACCGCTTCAAGAACGTCAACGACAGCCTCGGCCATGCGCGCGGCGACCAGCTGTTGATCATGGTTGCGAACCGGCTTCGGGTCGTCGTCACCGCGGAGCTTGGCGAGAACCTGTCCCGCCGGCCGCTGCTCGCCCGCCTCGCCGGCGACGAGTTCACGATCTTTTTCCCGCAAATTGAGTCGGTCGACCATGTCGAGAGAGTGGCGAGGCGAGTCGCGCTGGCGATCGCCGAACCGTTCGAGCTGTACGGCCACAGCATCGATATCGGCGCCTCGATCGGGGTGTCGGTCACCCCCGACCATGGCACCAGCATCGAATCGCTGATGCGGGCGGCCGACATCGCCATGTACCAGGCCAAGTCGCGCGGCGGCGGGCAGCATTGCCTGTTCAACGACGACCTTGCCGCCGAGCATCATGAGAAAGTGGAAACCGAAAAGGCGCTGACCGAGGCCGTCCAGCGCGGCGAGTTCCAGCTGGCGTTGCAGCCGCAATTCAGCCTCGTCAGCGGCGAGATCGTCGGGACCGAAGCGCTGCTTCGCTGGAACCATCCCCGCGATGGTCTGCGCATGCCGGCAAGCTTCATCCCGGTCGCCGAGCGAACCGGATTGGTCGCCGAAATAGGCGAGTGGGTGATCGGCGAAGTCGCCCTGATGCTCGGCAATTGGCGCCGCGAAGGGTTCGACCGGCGGGTCGCGTTCAACGTCAGCCCGCGTCAGCTCGACAGGTCGGACTTCTTTGCCCGCCTCCGCCAGAGTTTCGCCGAGCACGGCGTCCCATTGTCGATGATCGAGCTCGAGTTCACCGAAAGCGCGGCGATGGAGGCCAGCGACGCGGTCCTCGAAGAGATCGCCGCTCTGCGCGCCGACGGCGCATCGATTGCGATCGACGACTTCGGAACCGGCTATTCGAACCTGGCCCGCCTTCGCTCGATGCCGCTCGACCGGGTCAAGCTCGATCCGTCGCTGATCGCCGATATCGAAAATTGCGAGAAAGCGCGGGTGATCGTGCAGGCCGTGGTCCAGCTGATCAAGGGCGTCGGCTGCGAGATCGTCGCCGAAGCGGTCGAGACCACCGGCCAGGCCGACATCCTTCGCGCCATGGGCTGCGACACCGTCCAGGGCTACATCTTCGCCGAGCCGATGTTCGAAGCCGACTATCGCGCCATGATCGCCCATTCGGGCGGGTGGACAGCCACCTCCGTCGCCTAGCCGACGACCTTCTCGACGATCCGCTGGTAGATCCGCGACAAAGCGCGGATGTCCTCGACCGCGGCATGCTCGCCGACCTTGTGCATGGTCGCATTGGGCAGCCCGAAATCGACCACCGGGCAGAGCTGGATCAGGAAGCGCCCGTCCGAGGTGCCGCCGCTGGTCGACAGCTCGGGATCGAGGCCGGTTTCCTCGCGGATCGCTTCGACGATGACGTCGTAGAGCGGGCCCGCCGGAGTAAGGAAGGCTTCGCCCGAGATCCGCGCCCTGACCGTGGCGCCCGGTGCTTCGCGGCTGGCGATGTCCTCGACCATCCGCACCAGGTCCGCGCCCTTCTGCAGGTCGTTGAAGCGGATGTTGAGCTGCGCGGTCGCCGAGCCGGGAATGACGTTGCTGGCCTGGGTCGGTGTGCTGATTCCCGTGAACTCGAGGTTCGAAGGAGGAAAGGCATCGGTGCCATCGTCGAGGTGAACCGAATCGAGCGCGGCGACGATCCGCGCGAGCGGCGGGATCGGGTTCTCGGTCCGGTGCGGATAAGCGACATGGCCCTGGAGGCCGGGCACGTCGATCCACATGTTGACCGAGCCGCGACGGCCGATCTTGACCGTGTCTCCGAGCCGGTCGACCGAGGTCGGCTCGCCGATCAGGATCATGTCGGGGCGGATCGCCCGCTCGTTCAGCCAGTCGATAATCCGCGGCGTCCCGTAGGTGGCATAGCCTTCCTCGTCGCCGGTGATGAGGAACGAGAGGGTGCCGTGCTTCTGCTCGACGCGCGCAACTGCGGCGACGAAGGCGGCGATGGCGCTTTTCATGTCGTTGGCGCCGCGGCCGGTCAGGACTCCGTCCTCGATCCGCGCCTCGTACGGGTCGCAGTCCCAGCCTTCGCCCGGCGGAACGACGTCGAGATGGCCAGCGAAGCCGAAATGCGGCGAACCGGTGCCGCGGATCGCGACCAGGTTCTCGGTCGGGCCGTCCGGCGGCTCGCCGAGCACGAAGCGATGGACGGTGAAGCCGAGCGACCGCAGGGCGTCGTCGATGACGTCGAACACCTCGCCGCTCGCCGGAGTAATGCTTGGGCAGTTGATCAGGCGCTGCGCAAGCGCGATGGGGTCGATCGACATTGCAGCGGCCTAGCAAAGGATGTGATCATGCCCAAGGTGGAGCTGGACGCGATCAGGGCGACCAATCGGACCGGCTACCCGCCGCCCTACAAGGACGACGTCGCCGGCCGGCTGTACCGCCGTGTCGGCAAGGCGACGGGCCTGACCGAGATCGGCATCAGCCATTGCGTCCTCGAACCGGGCGCATGGTCGTCGCAGCGCCACTGGCACGAGGGGATCGACGAATTCGTGGTCATGCTCGAAGGCGAGGCCGTGCTCATCGAGGACGACCAGGAGACCGTCCTTCGGGCCGGCGATTGCGCTTCATTCCCAAAGGACGTCGCCAACGGTCACCATCTCGTCAATCGCAGCGACCGGGCCTGCACGTTCCTGGCGATCGACAACCGACGCGACGAGGGCGATTGTCACTACCCCGATGTCGACCTGCATTATGACTCGGCGAGCGGCCGAATGACCCACAAGGACGGCACGCCCTATTAGGCCGCCTCGCTCTCATATTGGTCGATCACCCACGGCTCGTCCTGGGCCTTGTCGATCCAGTCGCTGACATCGGGGTGCGACAGCACCGCCTTCATGTAGAGAGCGGCGAAGGGCGGGACTTGAACGCCGTAGGTGATGAAGCGCGTGACCACCGGCGCGTACATGATGTCTGCCGCGCACCAGTTCCCGAACAGGAACTCGCCTGTCCCGCCGAAACGCGCCCGCGCCTGCGCCCACAGCTGCAGGATGCGGTTGATCTCGCCGCGGACCTCGTCCGACAGCTCGACCGGCGGATAGGTCCTGCGGACGTTCATCGGCAGCTCGCGGCGCAGGTTGGGGAAGCTCGAGTGCATTTCGGCGGCCATCGAGCGCGCCATACCGCGCGCCGAATCCTCCTGGGGCCAGAACCGGTCGCGGCCGACGCGGTCCGCGAGGAACTCGATGATTGCGAGGCTGTCCCAGACCACGCATTCGCCGTCCCACAGGATCGGCACAGTGCCCGACGGCGCGAACTCGCCGCCTTCGCGCATTTTTTCCCATTCCTCGTCGAAGAGCGGCACCACATATTCCTCGAATTCCTCGCCGGACTGTTTGCAGGCGAGCCAGCCACGCATCGACCAGCTGGAGTAGGCGCGATTGCCGATGATCAGTTTGAGCAAGTCGTCCTCCTAAGTCGTCGCGGCATCCAGGATCGATGTACGCAACTCGGCGATGCCCGCGCCGGTTTCACTGGAGGTCGCGATCAGCAGCGGATGTGCAGCCGGATGCCTCGCTGCTTCTGAGGAGGTTTCCGCAAGCACCGCCTCGAGCTGCGTTGGCTTGATCTTGTCGGCCTTGGTCAGGACGAGATGATAGCTGACCGCGGCCTCGTCGAGCATCTTCATCACTTCGCGGTCGACGGGCTTGAGCCCATGGCGCGAGTCGACCAGGACCAGCGCGCGCTTGAGCACCGACCGTCCGCGAAGATAGCGGTTGATGACCTGCCGCCACCGCTTGACCAGATCCTTGGGTGCTTCGGCGAAGCCGTAACCCGGCATGTCGACCAGGCGCAGCCGGACCGGCTGGCCGACGTCGAACAGGTTGAGCTCCTGGGTGCGGCCGGGCGTGTTCGACGTCCGCGCCAGCCCCTTGCGGTTGGTCAGCGCGTTGAGGAGCGAGCTCTTGCCGACGTTGGAGCGGCCGGCGAAGGCGATTTCGGGAACGTCCGGATCGGGCAGGAAGCGCAGGTCGGGCGCGGACTTCAGGAACTCGATCGGCCCGCTGAACAGCTTTCGGGCTTGCTCGGCGACGTCCGGCTCCTGGACCACTAGGTTTGCACCGGGTGGGTGTCGGAC
>CAMPJH010000123.1 GCA_946886845.1 uncultured Sphingomonas sp.
CGAACGTGCTCTGTGGGACAGCCCGTAGGGAGTTTGCTCGCGCCGCGAGAAGCACCGAATCGAGGCTTCCGGTCTCCGGCATCAACAACCGCAGCTTTTTGTTGGCGAAGTCGATCGAGACCTTCTTGAATGCCCGCAAGGCGTTCATTCCCAGCAGCAGTGCCGGCCGCTCGTCGAAGCCCAGTTGCTTGAACGTGTGGACGTCGGCGAAGACGATCGCGAGGTTGGCGAGAGTGACCTCGCCCATCTCGAGCGACTTCACGAACGTATATTCGCCCTGGAGGAGGTCGCCAGTCACCGACTCGAGCTCGATCGCGCCGGTCTTCCTCAACATGCGGCTGTTGCCGAGGCGCCGCCGGAGGGCATCGTTGCCGACGCTGACTTCCGACCCCGTATCGAGGATGACGATGATGTCGTTGCGATCGGCACTGGCGTTGGTGACGATCAGCCGCCCGTTCCTCAGGCGGCCGGTGACGACGATCTCGCCACTTTCCCTCGGCACCCGCTGCGCGGACGGAACGATGGTCATCAGGCGCTTTTCGAAATCGAACACCACCCGTTGCGAACGAAGCATGTCGGTGCCCAGGATCCCGTCCGCGCCCATGTGCTCGGCCTCGAGGACGGGCGCATCGATGATCCGCAGCGCGCTGTTGCTGAGCTGGAGATTGGGCACTGTCGCGGTCCTGACGTTGCGGACGCCGGTTACCGTGTGAAGATCCGCCCGTTCCCCGACCTCGAGGCCGAGCCGTGCCGCGACGTCGCTTGAGATCGCGCTGCGATTGGATCCGGTGTCGACCAGGAACCGATACGGCCCAATTCCGGAGAGGCTGACCGGGACCGTCATCCGGTCGTTGGCATCGTCGCGCAAGCGCACGTCATCCGCCTGCGTGCTCTGGTCGACGTCGTTCAGGGACTGGGCCTGCTCAACGGTGTCGAGTTGGCTCGTCGGGACTTGCAGCGGAACCGGCGCCGCGGCCGCAGCCAATAAGGTCAGCAAGGCTGGTGTCATCGCGACCTCCTCAGTCGACTTTGTACATCGCGGCAGTCCAAGCGGAAAGCGAATTGGGCGCAAAGCCGCAACCAGATGGTAACACCTGCCAATTCATAGACTGTCGCTTATGCTCGAAGCCGCTCGCAGCGGCGCTTTTGTCGACGCTGGAGTGGCCGGTGGAAGAACTGCCGATCGGAACGACTGCCTTCTCCCAGTCCGGCGACTCTCCCGCCGATGGCGACCAGCGTGGCGACGAGCGTCACCTCACCTTGTTCCGAGTGGGATCGATCATCATCCGCGGGCGCCGCGAGCTTTGCCTGGTCAAGAACATCTCGGCCGGCGGCGCGCTCATCCGCGCCTACTGCGCGCTGAAGCCGAAAGCGCGGATCAAGATCGAGCTCAAGGAGGGCCAGCCGCTCGCCGGCAGCGTGAGCTGGGTCCGCGGCAGCGACGCCGGGATCGCCTTTGACAAGCCCGTCGACGTGCTCGACCTGCTGAAGGCAAGCGGCGATGGGGCACGGCAGCGGATGCCGCGAATCGAAACCCATTGCGTCGGATTCGTCCGCGAAGGCGCGATTCTTCACCGGGCCGTCGTTCACAACGTCTCGCAGGGCGGGGTCAGCGTCGAAACCGCCAACCCGCTGACTGTCGGCGGCGAGGTCACGGTCAGCCTTCCCGGCCTTGCGCCCCAAAGCGCGACGGTTCGCTGGAACGACGGCTCACGCTACGGAATCACGTTCAACAGCGTGCTTCCGCTCGCCGGTTTGGTCGACTGGCTGCACGCGCGCGACGGCGCATGAGACCTAGTCGCCGAGCGTATTGGCGCCCTCGGTCGCCCAGCGCTCGATCAGGCGGCGTTCCGCCTCGCTGAGCCGCTGTGGAGCAAAGCCCGGCCGCTTCTTGATCGGCGGCGGCGGCTTGCGGCCGATTGTCGGGACGTGACGGAGCAGCTCACCCGGGAACAGCGGAAACTCAAATTCGACGCCGGCATGACCGGCGTGCGACCAGGCGATCCGGCTCGGGACGCTGAGGCCCTGGCGGTGGAACAGCACGCGCGTTCCGGCTTCGGGGAGACTCTCGGCCTGAACCAGCGCACCTTCGCAAGACAGGTTGCGCAGGGTCACGGCCAGCGACGCGTCTCGCGTTGCCAGCGTCGCTGTCAGCATGACCTTCGACCGGTCGGACCGGCGATTCTGAGTCGGGGCGCTTCCGTCCATTGCGGGCCGAATAGCGCAGCTGGGTAAAGCTTGGCTTAAACCAATTCAGCCTGTCCCTTTTCGGAACAGGAGCATCAGATTGTTCGCCGGCATCGTCCGACGGTCGACCAGGCCGAAGCCTCGCGAGCGCGCCGCTTCGGCAAATGTCTCAACCCGCCTAAGGCCCCAGCGCGGGTCGCGTCGCCTGAGGTCGGCGTCGAAAGCAAGATTGCTCGGCACGGTTTCGATACGGTCGCTAAGCCACGGCCCGTAGAGGATCAGCGGCCGACCGGCAGCGAGCAGCCGCGCGGCGCCGTCGAGCAGCCCGAGCGCCGAATCCCAAGGGCTGATGTGGATCATGTTAATATTCAGTACTGCTTCGGCGCTGGCGATCGGCCAGTCCGGCGCGGCCGCGTTGATGGCGATCGGGGCTAACATGTTCGCCAGCCCGGCCTCGTCCCGCCACGACCGGATCGAAGCGAGCGCCGCAGGATCGACGTCGCTCGGCTGCCACTGGAGAGCCGCGAAGCGCTTGGCGAAATGGACGATATGCTCGCCGGTCCCGCTCGCCACCTCCAGGACCAGGCCGTGCTCGGGAAGCCAGTCCGCAAGCACCTGTGCGATCGGCTCGCGGTTGCGGAGCGCAGCGGGAGCGGAGCGGCAGTCGCCAGTCACTCCGCAGCCGGCGCCTGGTCCGGCGCCTTGTAGACCAGCACGGGCTTCCGCGCCGCCAGGGTTTCGTCCAACCGCCGCCTCGGCGCATAGAGCGGCGCTGCCTTGAGGCTTTCGTCGCCGGCCTTCGCCCGCTCGGCGATAGCGCGCATCGCGGCGATGAACTGGTCGAGCGCCGCCTTGGACTCCGTCTCGGTCGGCTCGACCAGCATCGCGCCGTGGACGACCAGCGGGAAATACATGGTCATCGGATGGAAGCCTTCGTCGATCAGCGCCTTGGCGAGATCGATGGTGCTGAGTCCTCCGGCAAAACCGCGGTCGGAGAAAAGCGCCTCGTGCATGCATGGGCCGCTCCCGGCGAACGGCGCGTCGAGCACATCCTCGAGCTGGCGAAGCACGTAATTGGCGTTGAGCACGGCGTCTTCGGCGACTTGGCGAAGGCCGTCGGCGCCGTGACTGAGGATATAAGCGAGCGCGCGGGTGAACATGCCCATCTGGCCGTGGAAGGCGGTCATCCGGCCGAACGTTTGCGGGTGCATCTCGCCGGCGCTCTCCTCCTCGACCAGCTTGTAGCTGCCGTCGGGCATCTTCGCCGCGAACGGCAGCGGGCCGTAGGGCGCCAGTGCTTCCGAAACCACGACCGGGCCGGAGCCTGGCCCGCCGCCGCCATGGGGCGTCGAAAAGGTCTTGTGAAGGTTGATGTGCATGGCGTCGATGCCGAGGTCGCCGGGACGAACCTTGCCGACGATCGCGTTGAAATTGGCGCCGTCGCAATAGACGAAGGCGCCGGCGGCATGGACCGCGTCGCTGATCGCCTTCATGTCGGGCTCGAACAGCCCGCAGGTGTTGGGGTTGGTGATCATCACCGCGGCAACGTCAGGGCCCAGCCGTGCCTTCAAGGCGTCGAGGTCGACGCGTCCAGCCTTGTTGGCGGGGATGTTCTCGACCCGATAGCCGGCGAAAGCCGCGGTCGCAGGGTTGGTGCCGTGGGCGCTTTCCGGGACCAGCACGACCTCGCGCTTGTCGCCGCGCGCTTCGAGCGCCGAGCGGATGCACAGCAATCCGCACAGTTCGCCGTGCGCTCCCGCCTTCGGGCTCATCGCGACGCCGTACATGCCGGTTAGATCGAGCAGCCAGAAAGCGAGCGTGTTGATGCATTCCAGGGCGCCCTGCACCGTTTCCTGCGGCTGCAGTGGGTGGATGTCGGCGAATCCGGGCAGCCGCGCGACCTTCTCGTTGAGGCGCGGGTTGTGCTTCATCGTGCACGAGCCAAGCGGGAACAGCCCGAGGTCGATCGCATAATTCTGCCGCGACAGCCGCGTGTAGTGGCGAACCATCTCCGGCTCGCTGAGGCCCGGAAGGCCAATGTCGCGGTTGCGCTCGAGGCCGTTGAGACGAGCGCCCGAAACCTCCGTCTCGGGCAGGTCGACTCCGGTCGTCTGGCCGCGGTCGATCTCGAAGATCAGCGGCTCCTCGAGCATCAGCGCGCGATTGCCGGTCACGGTCTGCGACTCGCCTTGCTGATTTGCGGGGGCGGTCGGCCGCCAGCCGGACGGATTGACGGTCACGCGCAGACCTCCTTCAGCGCTGCTTCCAGGTCGGCGATGTCCTCGTCGGTGACAGTCTCCGTCACTGCGACGACCAGCCCGCTCTCGAGCGCCTCGACACCCGGGTAGAGCCGACCAAGCGACACGCCGCCGAGCACGCCGCGCTCGACCATCGCGTGAACCGCTGGCCGCGCCTCGACCGGGAGGCTCAGCGTGAGCTCGTTGAAGAAGCTGTGGTTGACGATGCTGACGCCGGGTATCGCCGCCAGCCGCTCGGCGACTTCGCACGCGCGCGCGTGATTCAGGGAAGCGAGCCGGCGCAGCCCCTTCTCGCCGAGCAAAGTCAGGTGGGCGGTGAAGGCCAGCGCGCAGAGCACCGAGCTGGTGCAGATGTTGCTGGTCGCCTTCTCGCGGCGGATATGCTGCTCGCGGGTCGACAGCGTCAGGACGAAGCCGCGCTTGCCCTCGGCGTCGACGGTCTCGCCGACCAAGCGTCCGGGCATCTG
>CAMPJH010000124.1 GCA_946886845.1 uncultured Sphingomonas sp.
GCTGGGCGGGATCGTCGGCCGCCGCGTCGCCTCGCAGGCGGGCTTCGCTTACTCGCCGGCGCTCAAGCGGTTTGCGGTGCGCCAGCCGGCCTGGACGCCGCAGCTGCTCGATCGCTTCATCGCCGATCCGGAAGGCCTGGTCCCGGGCACCTCGATGTCATTCACCGGCATTCGCGACGCCGAGGAGCGGGCCGCATTGATCAACTACCTTCGCCGGGTCCAGGAAGCCCGTCCATAGCGCCGCCGGGAACCTTTTCATCGCACTCCACTCCAATCGGGTGAGAGCGGCCGGGGAGATCGGCCACTCGCAACTCGAGGAGGACTGGATGGCGTACGAATTCACTGCATCGATTGCCGCAATCGCCCTCGCCGCGGCCGGGGCGCCGGCGATTGCGGCGGAAGGACCGAACGACGCGCAAATCGCGCATATCGCTTACACTGCCGGCAACCTCGACGTCGTCACCGCCAGGCAGGCGCTGGCCAAGTCGAGCAACGCGGCGGTGCGCGAATTCGCCAGCGAGATGGTCCGCGACCACGAAGCGGTCAACGCCAAGGCGCTCGAGCTGGTCAAGGCGCTCAAGGTCACGCCCGAGGAAAACGCGACCAGCCAGGCGTTGAGCAAGGCCGCCGAAGAAACCCATAAGAAGCTCGCCAGCCTCGACGGCGCCGCGTTCGACCGGGCCTATGTCGACAATGAGGTCGCGTTCCACAAGACGGTGAACGGGGCCCTCCAATCGACTTTGATCCCGTCGGCCAAGAACGAGCAGCTGAAGGCGCTGCTCGAGACCGGGCTAACGTTGTTCCGCGAGCACCAGACACACGCCGAGCATTTGGCCGCGGAACTGAAATAAGGATGCGGCGGCTTTGCCCCCTCTTGGCCGCCGCAGCGTGGGCCCTGCTGTCGCTTCCCGCCGCGGCAGCAGCGGTTCCACGAACCTACACCGTTGTCGTCGACAAGATGAAGTTCGGACCCTTGCCGCAGCAACTGCACCGGGGCGACGTGATTGTCTGGGACAATCGCGACCTGTTCCGCCACAGCGCCACCGCCAAAGGCAGGTTCGACGTCGACCTTCCCGCCGGGAAAAAGGTGAAGATGCGGGTGACGGCCGCCGGCGCCTTCCCGTTCGTGTGCAAATATCATCCCGGCATGAAGGCCGTGCTAAAGGTAACGAAATGACCGCCCGTCCGCAGATCGATTATTCGACGCTCGACGACCTGTCGCTCGCTCGGCTTTGCGGAAAGCACGATCGGCAGGCGCAGCGCCACTTGATCACCGCCAACAACCAGCGCCTGTTCCGAACCGCCTGGAGCATCCTCAGGGACCGCAGCGAGGCCGAGGAAGCGGTTCAGTCGGGCTATCTCAACGCCTTCGCCTCGATCGACAGGTTCGAAGGCCGCTCGTCGCTCAGCACTTGGCTCACCCGGATCGTCGTCAACGAAGCGCTGGCGCGAATGCGGGTCCGGCGCCGGCGCCGCGCGCAGTTTGAAAGCGAGGGCGTGGCCATGCTCGATTCCTACCGCGAGCGGCTCGCCCAAGCGTCGGCGGCACCGGCACCGGACGCGACCGTCGCCCGTGAGCAGCTGCGGTTGCTAATCGAACGGGCGGTCGCGGACTTGCCGGCCGGCTTTCGATCGGTGTTCGTGCTTCGCGAGATCGAAGGGCTCAGCGTCGACGAGACCGCCGCGGCGCTCGAGATTCCGGCAGCGACGGTGAAGACGCGCCTGCATCGCGCTAGGCTCAGGCTCCAGCAGGCGCTGGCGCCCGAAGTGAAGAGCGCCTTGTCGGGAAGCTTCCCGTTCGCCGGAAACGACTGCGCGGCGCTGACCGAGCGGGTGCTCGCGCTTCTGGATTAACCGGCCCAAGCAGAAAGCACTTTCCTACAGCGAACCGATATGGTTCAACGCAGCCCGACTCGGCGAACCGGGAGGGCTGATTATGGACATCGACGAGCTAATTGACGCGCTGATCGAACGCGAGGGTGGCTATGTGAACCATCCGAGCGATCGCGGCGGTCCAACCAAGTACGGGATCACGGAGGCGGTCGCTCGGGCGCACGGTTTTTCGGGAGCGATGCGCGGCCTGCCGCGCGAGGAGGCCGCGGCAATTTACAAGCGGCTCTACTGGCTGCGGCCGCGCTTCGACCAGGTCGCCAGGCGCTCGGCCAAGATCGCCGGCGAGCTGTTCGACACCGGTGTCAACATGGGGCCGGCGGTCGCCGCCACTTTCCTCCAGCGGGCGCTGTCGGCGCTCAACCGCAACCGTGCCGACTATCCGGACCTGGTTCCCGACGGCCGCATCGGACCGTCGACGCTCGCCGCGCTCGACACCTTCCTCGAGCTGCGCGGCCGGGTCAGCGGCGAGGCGGTGCTGCTGCGCGCGCTCGATGCGCTTCAGGGCGAGCGTTACCTGCGCCTCGCCGAGCGCCGCCCTGCCAACGAAGCCTTCCTCTACGGCTGGCTCGCCAACCGTGTCGGCTAAAGTCACGGCAATGGTCGCTCATCGCGTGACTTTAGGGAACTTAAGGGTGGAGGCTGATCGATGAGCCCGCTTCCGAACCCGCAGACCTTTGCCGAAGGCCAGCGGCTGATTTACGGCTGGCTGGCCGCCGCTGCCGGCATGTTTTGCGGCGCGATGGCCGTAGCGATGATCGCGCTGCTGATGTGGGGCGGCTGGAGCCGGGCCGAAGAGCATACGATCGTCGTCATCTTCGGCGGCGCTCTCGGCGGCTTCATCGCCGCGATGAGCGCGGTGATCATCGGCCTTCTGGTCGGCGGGCCGGTCGGCCGATTCAAGGGCAGCGCCGGCCGCGAAGGAGTCAGCCTTGAGGCGGAGGGCGACGGGCAATGATTGGCCTGCCGAACGCCGCTTCGCTCAGGCTCGTCGCCGCCATCGCCTGCGCTTTGCTGCTGGCGTTGCTGATCCACGACCGCAACCGATGGAAGTCGAAGACCGAGCATGTTTCCGAGCTCCTGTCGGCCGAGCGGGCAAGTCACGCCGCAACCGTCGCCAATTACCGCGCCGCCGCCGAGCGCGCACGCCAGGCCGATGCCGCCAACGCCGCCCGGGTGAAAAGCGAGCAGGCCGCGATCAACGAAAGGACAGCCGATGATTTTGAGAGCCGCATTGCCGCTGCTCGCGCTGCTGCCGGCCGCCTGCGCCGGGTCTCCGGAACCCAGACCGATCCCCGCCGTGGCGGAGCAACGCCAGTGTCCGGCCTATCCGCTGCCGCCGGAGACTTTGCTCAAAGCGCCGGTAAAGACCGACTTCCTGACGACGACGCGCTGATCGCCACCGAGCAGGCGATCCAGCTCGACGAGCTGATCCAGTGGGTGCGCGCGCAAGCGAGGGTTGAAGCGAACCGCGACTGATCGGCGCTTGAAAGTGCCGGCTGCGCAACGCACACCGCTGGCATGGTAAAGCAATATCTGGTCGCCGTTCTGGTCTTCTCGCTGACACTCGGAGCCAGCGCGAGCGCGCAGCCGGCGGCCGCCGCCGCGGAGCCGGTCGATGCCGCGAAGATCATAGCTGCTGCCGATCGCCAGCTGACCGATGCCGTGAAACGTGGGTTTGGCGGGGCGGTGATCATCCAGCAGGGCGACGAAGTGTTGCTGCAGAAAGGCTATGGCTTCGCCGACCGCGGGCGGAAAGTGCCGTTCACGCCCGATACGATCGCCCAGATCGGCTCGATCACCAAAAGCCAGACGGCGGCGGCGGTCGCCACCTTGATCGCCGAAGGAAAAGTCTCGCTGGACGCGCCAGTGTCGCAATACGTTCCGGAGGCGACCGAGCCAGGCCGATCGCGGACGATTGCCCAGCTGCTGAGCCACCGCTCCGGCCTGCTCGACAGCTGCACCGATGATTTCACCCAGCAATCCGAGAGGATGCTGGTTGGCGACTGCCTCGCCCGGCCGCTCGCCCATCCGGTCGGTGAGGACCATTATTCGAACATGGGCTATTCGGCGCTGGCGCTGATCGTCCAGCGGGTCACCGGGCAGAGCTGGGAAGAGGCGGTGCGGGCGCGCGTCTGGCAGCCGCTCGGCATGGACCATATCGGCTTTCGCTTCGACGGCCAGGAAGACGATTTGTTCGCTCGCGGCTATCAGAAGGGTCGGGAAGAGCCCGTTATTTCGCGCTCCATTGCGGCGCTGAACGGCAACGACTGGGCGCTTCGAGGGAACGGCGGGCTGCAGGCCTCATCGCGCACGATGATCCGATTCCTCAACGGCCTCCTTGACGCGGATGGCAGCTTTCCCACAGCGGCACGACAGCTGGTCCTCAAGCCAGTGCCCGGACAGGTCGGAGACACCCAGAACGGCTTTGGCCAGGCGTTCCGTTACGAGCCGGACGGAACCCTCATCCGCATGGGCCACGCCGGTTCGGACGGGACATTTTTCTCCTACCTTGGCTGGGTCGCAGGCAATGATGTGCGGATCTACCTTGTCGGCAACAATGGTGACGACGAAGTCCGGCCGCTGGTGCAAATGGTGCTCAAGGCGGCGCGGCAGATTCCGCCGCGCCCGGCGAGCGCCGGGAGTGAGCGGGAATGAAGGCGGATCGGGTCAACGCCTTCACCGACGGCGTGCTCGCGATCGTCATCACAATCATGGTGCTCGAGCTGCCGGTGCCGGAGGGCACCAGCTTCGCCGCATTGCGACCGGACCTGCCGCTGTTCGGCGCGTACATCCTGTCGTTCATCAACATCGGCATCTACTGGAACAATCATCACCACATGATGCACTCGGCGCGCCGGGTGGACGGACGCGTATTGTGGGCCAATCTCGGCCTTCTGTTCTGGCTTAGCCTGATCCCGTTCGTGATCCGCTGGATCG
>CAMPJH010000125.1 GCA_946886845.1 uncultured Sphingomonas sp.
GGCCTGCCGCCAGGCCGCAAGCACGGCGCCGCCTTCCGGGCAGAGCAGCATGCCGTCATCGCGCGCCGCGTCCTCGACCGCTTCCAGGATCGCCTGCTCATCGACCGCAATCGCGGCGCCGCCGCTGTCCCGGACCGCCCGTAGAATCAGAAAATCGCCGACCGCGCTCGGGACCCGGATCCCGGTCGCCACCGTTGCCGCGCCCTCCCAGCGCTCGGCGAACTCGTCGCCGCGCTCAAAGGCACGGACGATCGGCGCGCAGCCGGCGGCCTGGACCGCGTACATCCGCGGCCGCTCGGGGCCGATCAGGCCCGCCGCTTCCATCTCATCGAACGCTTTCCACATGCCGATCAACCCGGTGCCGCCGCCGGTCGGATAGAAGATTGCGTCCGGGACTCGCCAGCCGAGTTGCTCGACCAGCTCCAACCCCATCACCTTCTTGCCCTCGAGCCGATACGGCTCCTTCAGGGTCGAGCCGTCGAACCAGCGTCCGTCGGCGGCGCCCTCGCGAACCAGCCGCCCGCATTCGTCGATCTGTCCGTCGGCAACCCACACTTCGGCGCCATAGGCCGCGGTCTCGCGGACGTTGATCTCGGGTGTCTCCGCCGGGCAAATCACCAGCGTCGATATTCCGGCGCGTGCGCCATAAGCGGCGAGCGCGGCGCCGGCATTGCCGTTGGTCGGCATCGCCATCCGAGTCACTCCGAAGTGCTTGGCCATGGTCACCGCCATCGCCAGGCCGCGCGCCTTGAACGATCCGGTCGGCAGTCGCCCCTCATCCTTGACCAGAAGCTCCTGCGCGCCCTCGCGCGCCGCCACGCCCGCAAGCGCGATCAGCGGCGTCACCGGCTCGCCCAGTGAAACGGGGTCAGTCCCCTGCGGCATCGGCAACAGCTCGCGCCACTTCCACATCGTCGCTTCGCGCCCGCCGATCGCCTCGCGGCTGACGGCCTTGCGCACCGCTTCGAGATCGTAGCGGACCAGCAGCGGCTTGCCGGCGCGACTCAGGCCATGAAGCTGATCGGCGGGGTAGCGCTCGCCGGTCAGCGAGCATTCGAGATGGGTAACGAACATCGTCCCCGCTTAGCAGGCAGGCGCGCAGCCTCAACCTTGCAGCGGCGGCGCGCGGTGGACTTTTTCGTCGCGCTGGGGGAGTGGGGCGGCAATGGCATTGGATTTGTACCAGAGGCTGGGCCTGAAACGCGGCGCGAGCGAGGCCGAGATCAAGAAGGCGTACCGGAGCCTCGCCAAGCAGCTCCATCCCGACCGAAACCGGGACAATCCCGACGCTGCCAAGCGCTTTAGCGAGGTGACCCAGGCTTACGACCTCCTGTCTGACAAGAACAAGCGCGCCCAATACGATCGCGGCGAGATCGACGAGGAGGGCAATCCCAAGATGCCGTTCGGTGGCGGCTTCGGCGGACGGCCGGGCGCCGGAGCCGGCCCCGGTCCGGGCGGCGCCGGCTTCGAGGATTTCTCGACCAATTTCGGCGAAAATGCCGACTTGAGCGACCTGTTCGAAGGGCTGTTCGGAGCAACCGCTGGCGGGCGTGGCGGGCGTGGATCGGGCGGATTCGGCGGATTCCGGCAGCGGGCAAGGCCGCCGCAGAAAGGCGCCGACGTGGTCTATCGACTCAAGGTCCCCTTCATCGATGCCGCGACCCTGACGCCGCAGCGGATCACGTTGGCCGACGGCAAGACAATCGACCTCAAGCTACCGAAGGGGGTCGAGGAAGGTACCAAGATCAGGCTGGCCGGCAAAGGCCAGCCGGGACCGGGCGGACCCGGCGATGCGCTGGTTACGATCTCCATCGCGCCGCATCCCTTCTTCACCCGAGACGGCAACCACATCCGGCTGCGGCTGCCGGTGACCCTGAAGGAAGCGGTGCTGGGCGCCAAGGTGAAGGTGCCGACGCCGGAAGGCCCGGTGATGATGACCATCCCCAAGGGCAGCTCGTCCGGCCGCGTGCTTCGCCTCAAGGGCCGCGGCTTCACGGCCAAGAACGGCACCCGCGGCGACGAGCTGGTGACGATCGAGGTCGCCCTGCCGCCGGGCGATCCCGAGCTCGAGGCCTTCGCAGAGAAGTGGAACGGTGGCGGCAACCCGCGCGCAGGGCTTGGAGTCTAATTTCGCCAGATGCGCGAAATTTCACCCCTCTCCCCCGAACAGAGGCGCAGGCGGCTAGCCAGTGCCAGCGCGGCGTTCGGCCCCGCGATCGCGCAGCGGCTCAAGCCCCGCCATTATGCGTGGGAGGTCATCAAGCGCGTCGCCGTTGGCGTCTACAACGACGGCTTCATCCACGCGGGCAACCTCGCCTATTTGTCGATCCTTGCGCTGTTCCCCTTTTTCATACTCGCCGCGGCCATCGCGCACCTGCTCGGGCAGAGCCAGGACGCGCAGCTGACCGTCGCCAATATCCTCAGCCGGATGCCGCCCAACGTCGCCGAGACCCTGCGGGGACCGGTAGAGGAAGTGCTCAGCGCCCGGACCGGGCCGCTGCTGTGGCTCGGCGCGGTCGTCGGCCTGTGGACTGCGGGAAGTTTCGTCGAGACGGTCCGCGACATTCTGCGGCGCGCTTACGGCGTCAAATATTCGGCGCCGTTTTGGGAATATCGGCTCGGTTCGATCCTGCTGATCCTCGCCGCCGTCATGCTGATGATGATCGCCTTCGCCGCCAGCGTCGCGCTGAGCTCGATCCATGCCGCGCTGGTCGAATGGTTTCCGTTCGCCGAAGGAATCGGGACCACGCTCGGCCTCTATCGGCTGGTTCCGGCGGTGACCTTGTTCGGCACCTTCTACGCCTTGTTCTTCGCGCTGACTCCGCTGCGCTATCGCAAGCACGGTTGCCGCAAATGGCCGGGAGCCTTGTTCATCACCGTGTGGTGGATCGCCACCGTCGAGCTCCTTCCCAACGTCCTTGGGCTGCTCGGCGGCTACAGCCTGACTTACGGAAGCCTTGCCGGAGTGATGATCGCCTTGCTGTTCTTCTTCGTCGTCGGCCTCGGCGTGGTGATTGGCTCTGAGCTTAACGCGGCGCTGGCGGAGTATGAGCCGACGGCGCTAAAAGGCGAGGTTTACACCGGGCCGTTCAAGGACGTGCTCGAAGTCGAGGAACCGCAGCCCGGCGAGGATGTCGAGGCCGAGCTTGAAGGGGAAAAGCTTTGAGCGGATTGATGCAGGGCAAACGCGGGCTGATCATGGGCCTTGCGAACGACCGCTCGATTGCCTGGGGGATCGCCAAGGCGCTCGCCGATGCCGGCGCCGAGCTCGCTTTTTCCTATCAGGGCGAGGCGCTCGAGAAGCGGGTCCGGCCGCTTGCCCAGCAGCTCGGATCCGACATGCTGCTCGATTGCGACGTCGGCAACATGGCGGCGCTCGACCAGACGTTTGCCGAGCTCGCCAAAAAGTGGAAGACGCTCGACTTCGTTGTCCACGCGATCGGCTTTTCCGACAAGAACGAGCTGCGCGGAAAGTTCGTCGACACCAGCCTCGACAACTTCCTGCTGACAATGAACATTTCGGTCTACAGCTTCATCGCCGTAACCCGGCGGGCGCGGGCGATGATGAACCCGGGCGGGTCGGTGCTGACTTTGACCTATTACGGAGCCGAGAAGGTCATACCGCATTATAATGTGATGGGCGTCGCCAAGGCAGGCCTCGAAGCCAGCGTCAAATATCTGGCGATGGACCTCGGCCCCGAGGGCATACGGGTGAACGGCATTTCCGCGGGGCCGATCAAGACCTTGGCGGCGAGTGGCATCGGCGACTTCCGCTACATCATGAAGTGGAACGAATATAATGCACCGTTGCGCCGCAACGTCACGATCGAGGACGTCGGCGGCGCCGCGCTCTATCTGCTGTCCAACCTCGCCAGCGGCGTGACCGGCGAGATCCACCACGTCGACGCCGGCTATAACGTCGTCGGGATGAAGGCCGAAGACGCGCCGGACATCAGCACCGTGTGAGCCGCCGATCGCTCGTCTGGCCGTCGAAGTGCTGGATTTTCTTAGTAAAAATCGGCGAACGCGATTATTGGCGCGGCCGTGGATAGAAGCCAAGAGCTACAGGAAGCAATAAGGGCGGAAGCCGGCCGTCTCGGCTTCGTCGCCTGCGGCTTTGCGCCCGCCGACGCCGCGCCCGGCGCGGGCTCCGATCTTCTGTGCTGGCTCGACGAGGGCCGCCACGGGTCGATGGAGTGGATGGAAACGCGTGCCCTACAGCGTGTCGCCCCGACCGCGCTATGGCCGGACGCGCGATCGGCGATCGCTCTGGGGATGAGCTACGCGCCCGAAACCGACCCGCTGGCGCTGGCCGGCGAAGGCTCGGTCGGGCGGATTTCAGCCTACGCGCAGGGCGGCGACTATCACAAGACGGTCAAGAAGGCGCTCAAGGCGTTGGCGCGCTGGCTGGTCGAGCGCGCCGGCGGTGAATTGAAGGTGTTCGTCGACACCGCGCCGGTGATGGAAAAGCCGCTGTCGGCCGCAGCTGGAATCGGCTGGCAGGGCAAGCACACCAACCTTGTCTCGCGCGAGCATGGCAGCTGGCTGTTCCTCGGCATCATCCTCACCAGCCTCGATCTGGCCCCGGATGAGCCGGCCAACGATACCTGCGGCAGCTGCACCCGGTGCCTCGATGCCTGCCCGACGAACGCATTTGACTCCGCCAGGCGGATCGATGCCCGCAAATGCATTTCGTACCTGACGATCGAGCATAAGGGACCGATCCCGAACCAATTCCGCCGCGCGATCGGCAACCGCATCTACGGCTGCGACGA
>CAMPJH010000126.1 GCA_946886845.1 uncultured Sphingomonas sp.
AGAACTCGTCTTCCTCGTCGATCCGCTGGACCGGCACGTTGGTCGGGATCTCGACCACGTTCATCTTGTAGATGTCGAAGAATTCCGGCGCCTCGGTCATCGCCGTGCCGGTCATTCCCGACAGCTTCGGGTACATCCGGAAATAATTCTGGAAGGTGATCGAGGCGAGGGTCTGATTCTCGGGCTCGATGTAAACGCCTTCCTTGGCCTCGACCGCCTGGTGGAGGCCGTCCGACCAACGCCGCCCCTCCATCATCCGGCCGGTGAACTCATCGATGATGACGACCTTGCCGTCCTTGACGATGTAATCGATGTCCTTCTTGAACATCACATTGGCTTTGAGCGCCTGGTTCAGGTGGTGGACGGCCTGGGTGTTGACGATGTCGTAGAGGTTGCGGCCTTCGATCAGCCCGGCTTCCTCGAGCATCCGCTCGGCCTTCTCGGTGCCGTCCTCGGTCAGGACGACCGAGCGCTGCTTCTCGTCCTTCTCATAATCCTCGGGCGCGAAGGTCTTCACGATCTGGTCGACCGAGACATACAGCTCCGACTTGTCGTCGGTCGGCCCGGAGATGATCAGCGGCGTTCGCGCCTCGTCGATCAGGATCGAATCGACTTCGTCGACGATGGCGAAATTGAACGGCCGTTGGACCATCTGCTCGCGCGTATATTTCATGTTGTCGCGCAGGTAATCGAAGCCGAACTCGTTGTTGGTGCCGTAGGTGATGTCGGCGGCATAGGCCTCGCGGCGCTGCTCGTCGGTGATGTTTGGGATGATCACCCCGACCGACATTCCCAGGAACTCGTAGATCTGCCCCATCCATTCGGCGTCGCGGCGGGCGAGATAATCGTTGACCGTGACGACATGGACGCCCTTGCCCTCGAGCGCGTTCAGATAGACCGCGAGAGTGGCGACCAGGGTCTTGCCCTCGCCGGTCTTCATCTCGGCGATCTCGCCGCGGTGAAGCGCGATTCCGCCGATCAGCTGGACGTCGTAATGGCGCTGGCCGAGCGTTCGCTTAGCGGCTTCGCGGACCGTGGCGAAGGCTTCGGGAAGCAGGTCGTCGAGCTTGTCGCCGTCGGCCAGCCGCTGCCTCAGGGCCTCGGTCTGGTAGCGAAGCTCGTCGTCGCTGAGCGCCTCATAACCCGGCTCGAGCGCGTTGATCGCATCGACATATTTGCCGAGGCCGCGGACATAGCGGTCGTTTGCCGATCCGAAGATACTCTTGGCCAGTGAGGCAAACATGGAATTCCTTTAGATGCCCGCAGGTGCGTCGACTAAGCGACGACCTGCCCCGCCCCGCGCGCGGGCGTTGCGGCGGGCGATGTAGGAAGGGGCCTGCCCCTAGTCAATCGAAGGACCAACCATGGGAATGACCGGTGGATGCATGTGCGGCGCTGTCCGCTATGAATTGGCAAGCAACCCATTCGATTGCGGCTGGTGCCATTGCCGCACTTGCCAGCTCAACAGCGGCGCCCCGGCGATGGTGTTCGCAACCGTCCCGGTCGCCGATCTTGCCTGGACCAATGGCGCGGACAAACTGAAGGCGGTGCCGTCATCGAGCTTCGGACACCGCGAATTTTGTTCTGAATGCGGCACGCCTCTGCTGATGAAGGTCGACCACCAGCCTAAAACCATCGACTTCAGCGTCGCAACGCTCGGCGATCCGAACGCGATCGCTCCCGGCTTTCACATTTTCTGGTCGAGCAAGATCGCCTGGTTCGAGCCGAATGACGAGCTGCCGCGGCATGACAAGTTCAGGCCGGATACGCGCGGTCTCGAAGGAACCGAGCCGCCGCAGTGAGTGCCTAAGCCTGACCAGCGCTCGACCGTGGCGAGACGTCGAGATTGCTCTCCAGCCACTGCTGGATCTGGCTGCGCGGAGCGGCGCCGACCTTCTGCGCGACCGGCTGGCCGCCTTTGAACAGCAGCATCGTCGGGATTCCGCGCACTCCATAGCGGGCGGGAACATCGGGATTCTCGTCGATGTTGAGCTTGGCGACGGTCACCTTGTCGCCCAGCTCGTTGGAAATCTCCTCCAGCGCAGGGGCGATCATCCGGCACGGCCCGCACCATTCCGCCCAGAAATCGACCAGCACCGGACCCGAGGCGCCCAGGACGTCGCTCGAAAAGCTTTGGTCGGTGACGGTCTTGGTCGGCATGGATCGGCTCCTTTGGATTCGGCTGTCCGCCATATGGACAGCCAGCGAGCGGCTCTCAACTGCTAAGTTCGAAGATTCGGGCATTGGCGGTGTAGAGCAAAGCGGGCTCGATCGCTCGTCCGGGGAAAATCACCGCAAGCGCGTCGGCATACGCTCCCATCTGGAGCCGGTGCGCGGCGGGGATGTCCTCGGCACGCTCGGGCGCACGTCCGGTCTTGTAGTCGACCACGCGGACGCGGTCCGGCTGGACCAGCAGCCGGTCGACGGTGCCGACGATGACACGGCCGTCGGCCAGGGTTGCCGCGATCGGCGCTTCGCCGAGCGATCCCGGGCCAAACAGCTCCGTGAACCGGCCATCGGCAAGCAGATCGCAAACAATCCCGGCAAGTTCGTCTAGGACCGATGTCTCGGCGATTCCCGCCGAATGCTCGAGCCAGCGGAGCGCGGCTTCGTGGCGCCTCGCGGGATCAACCGCCGGCAACCGCTCGAGCAGCGCGTGGATCAGGATTCCGCGCTCGGCGGCGGCACGCTGCCCGGGCGACGGCGGCGGGGCCGGCTCGAGATCCTCGGCCAGCGCCGAGGGCGCCAGCGGCCGCGGCGGCCGCGCCTCGGGCGGCGCCGGCGCCATCGCCCAGCCCGGAACCTTGATCTCGGGGAGCGCGATCGGCTTGTGCTGCCGGGCCCTGACCGACCCCTCGCTTGCGTAAACGAGCTTGACCGACCCGTCCGCTTCCATCGGCCGGGCATTCAGCGACGTCATCGCGGCTTGAACAGCGCGGTGCCAGCAATTCTCAGGACGCGCGTCGGAGCCGTCCTTCTTCGCCTTGGGTGCGACACCGGTGACAATCAGCCGGTCGGCGGCGCGGGTCAAAGCCACGTAGAGCAGCCGCCAATGCTCCTGCAGGTCGAGGCCTTCGTCCCGCTCGATCAACTGCGCGAACGGAGCCATCCGTTCGTCCTTCCTTGGGCGGAGGAGCGGCGCCCGAGCAACTTCGCTGACGTCGAGCTCGAGGCTGATCGGAGTCCGCCCCAGCTTCCTCGGGTCGGCCGTCGAATCGGCGAGGATCACCACCGGCGACTGCAGCCCCTTGGCGCCGTGCACCGTCATCACCCGGACTTCGTTGGCCGGCGCACCGGGATCGCGCTGGACGTCGACCTCGCCTCGAGAGAACCAGGCGAGGAACCGGTCGAGCGAGGAAATGTCGTTACGCTCGAATTCGATGGCGCTGTTCATCAGCTCGTCGATCGGGTCGCGCGACGCCATTCCGAGGCGGGCGTAGAGCTTGCGCCGACCCTGCATCGGCCCCGACAGGATTGTCTCGAGGAAACGCGAGGGCGTCGTGAAATCGGCGATTCGAAGCAGCTCGGAAAGCGCGTCGTGCGCGGCCTGGAAGGCGGCATTCTCAGCCGCCCGCCGGCGAAGTTCGCGCCACAGGCTGACGTCGCGGCCATAGGCGAGCTCGCGCAGCCGATCCTGGTCCCAGCCGATCAACGGCGAAACCAACAGATTGGCCAGGCTCAAATCGTCGTTCGGCTGGACAGCAAAGCGGACCGCGGCGAGCAGGTCCTGGACGGCCAGCGGATCATGCAAATGCAGCCGGTCGACCCCAGCCACCGGGACGCCCTTGCCGAACAGCCGCGCGACGATCAGCGATGCCAGCTCGCCGCGGCTTCGAACCAGCACGAGGACGTCGCCGGGCGCCAGCTTGCGCCCGGTCGAGGCGAGCACCGGCGCCTCGTCGACCAGCCCCTTGATTCTCGACGCCAGTGCTTCGGCGTAGAGCCGGTCGCGAAGGTCGATCCAGCGCTCCTCGCCTTCGTCGCCGTCTTCGTTGGCAGTCTCGACCGCGAACGGCTGCCACAGCTCGACTTGCCCCGGTCGGTCTGTATGGTGCGCGACATGGCGGTCGGGCACATCGGATAGGCCAATCGCGGCATGGCCGAGATCGCCGATGACCGCATCGACGACATCGAGGATCGGCTGGGCAGAGCGGAAGCTCGCCCCGATCGAAAGGTCTCGAAACTCGCGGGCGCGCTGCTTCGCCAGCTCCAGGGAAGATTCGGCGTCCACCAGATCTTGAGCGCGGTTTCGATATTTGGTCCGCGCGTCCTCGAACTCCTTCGGGTCGGTGCCCTGGAAGCGGTAGATCGACTGCTTGAAGTCGCCGACCATGAACAGGGTGCGCCAGCGCTCGTCGGCTTCGCTAGCGCCGGTGAAATATTCCTCGACCAGCCGGTCGATGATCTCCCATTGCGCGGCGTTTGTGTCCTGCGCCTCGTCGACCAGGATATGGTCGACCTGGCGGTCGAGCTTGTAGCGCACCCAGTCGCCCATCCCGGGCTTGGCCAGCAATCGCCGGGTCCAGTCGATCAGGTCGTTGAAGTCGGCGACCCCGGCGCTGCGCTTGGCGCGCGTATAGGCGGTCGCGAATTGCTGGCCGGCGCGAAGCCCGGCGGCGATGTCCGCGGCGAGCCGTGCACCCTTCTGGATCATCAGCAGCTCGTCGATCGCGGTGGCGAGCCGTTCGGCGTGAGCATCATAGTCGCCGTCGGCGTTGCGCTGCCCGGCGCTTACCTTGCGCAGCTCGCCGGCGCCGGTGAAGACGATC
>CAMPJH010000127.1 GCA_946886845.1 uncultured Sphingomonas sp.
CGTAGCTGCCGACATATTCGCTCATATGCTCGTCGGTCAGCGGCACGACGAAGCCATCGAGCCGGTCGGATTTCAGTTGCTCGCGAAGCGCGGCGAGCCGGTCTGCATAGCTGGACATGGCGCGGCCTTTAGCGCGGTTTTGGGGTGGACGCACGGCCTGCATCTTGCTTTCGGCAAGTAATGAGCAAGACGAGTGACCTTCCGACCCCGCCCCGCGCCGAGCCGCGGCCGCACAGCTTTGAATATCACGGCCATGTGGTCGAGGACCCGTGGGCGTGGCTTCGCGACCACGGCTATCCCAACGTCACCGACGAAAACGTGCTCGCCTATCTGAAGGCGGAGAACGAATATTTCGAAGCGGCCATGGCGCCGCACAAGGCGCTTGTCGACCAGCTGTTCGAGGAGATGAAGGGGCGGATCAAGGAGGACGATTCGTCGGTTCCGATCCGCGACGGCGACTGGCTCTACTGGTGGAAGTTCGAGCCGGGGGCGCAGTACCGGCAATGGTATCGACAGCCGGTTGCAGGCGGCGATGGCGGGCTGATCTTCGACGAGGCGGCCGAGGCCGAGGGGCACGAATATTTCCGTCTCGGCGCGCTCGAGCTCAGCCCGGACGCCATGCTGATGGCGACGATGGTCGACACCAACGGGTCGGAGCGGTTCACGCTCAGGGTCCGCGACCTGGCGACCGGCGAGGACGTCGAGACGATCACCGAGGTCGGGATCGGATCGCCGGTGTGGACCAGCGACAGCAAGGGTCTGGTCTTCACCGAGACCAATGAGAATTGGCGCAGCTACCGCGCCCGTCATCATCGGCTCGGAACGCCCATGGACGAGGACCAGACGCTCTACGAGGAGACCGAGGATTTGGGCTTCTCAGTCGCGGTCGACGATTCGCAGGACCGAAGCCTGATCTTCATCGCCACCGGCGACAATACGACTACCGAGGTGCGTTTCGTTCCCGCCGACGATCCGCTCGCCGAGCCGGTGCTCGTAGCGCGGCGCAAGCAGGGCCGCGAATATTCGGTCGACGCGGCGCACGACAAACTGTGGATCGTCGCCAACGACGACCATGTGAACTTCCGCCTGGCCGAGGCGGACCCCGCAAACCCAGGCGAGTGGACGACCCTGATTCCCGGCTCCGACCGAGTCTATCTGTTGGGCGCGGCGAGCTATCGCGACCATCTGGCCATGCACCAGCGGGTCGACGGGCTCGATCAGCTGGTGCTCCGGACTTACGACGGCGACGAGACCCGGATCCCGTTCAAGGAAGCGAGCTACAGCGCCGGTTTCGCGGGAAACCCGGAGTTCGCGCCCGAGGCTTACCGGATCGGCTATTCGTCGATGGTCACGCCAGCGACGGTCTTTGATTTTCATCCCGACAGCGGCGAGCTGGAGGTGCTCAAGGTCCAGGAAATCCCTTCGGGCTATGACTCTTCGAAGTACGAAACCGAGCGGCTGATGGTGCCGGCGCGCGACGGCAAGATGATCCCGGTGTCGGTCGTCTATCCGAAGGGCTTCAAGAAGGATGGCGAGGGCAAATTGTTCCTCTATGCCTATGGCGCCTACGGCATCGCCATCCCGCCGGGCTTCTCGGCGGCGCGGATCAGCCTGCTCGACCGCGGCTGGGCCTATGCGATCGCCCATATCCGCGGCGGCGACGACCTCGGCTACAGCTGGTACCTCGAAGGCAAGCTCGAGAAGCGGACCAACGCCTTCACCGACTTCGTCGATGCCGCCAGAGGGTTGGTCGAGGCGAGGTTCACACGGCCCGGACGAATCGCGATCAACGGCGGCTCGGCGGGCGGCGAGCTGATGGGGGTTGTCGCCAACACCGATCCCGAGCTGTGGGGGGCTGTGGTCGCCGACGTTCCGTTCGTTGACGTGCTTAACACGATGCTCGACGATTCGCTGCCGCTGACGCCCGGCGAATGGCCCGAATGGGGCAATCCCTTGAAGGACAAAGCGGCATTCGAGCTGATCCGGAGCTACAGCCCTTACGACAACGTCAAGCGCCAGGATTATCCTCCGATGCTGATCACCGGGGGTTTGAACGATCCGCGCGTAACCTATTGGGAGCCGGCCAAATGGGCCGCCAAGCTGCGCGCCAACAAGACCGACGACAACTTGCTGCTGCTTAAGGTCAACATGGGCGCCGGCCACGGCGGCAAGTCGGGCCGCTGGGACAGCCTCAAGGAAGTCGCCGAAGCGTTCGCCTTCGTGCTGACCCAGGTGGAGTGAAGTGACGGAGCGGCCGCCGTTCGAGATGAGCTTTACCGCCGCTCCGGAGCACATCGACGAGCTCGGCCATGTCAACAATGCGGTCTGGGTGCAGTGGATGGAAGCGGTCGCGACGACCCACTGGCGCAGCGTCGCCGACCCGGCGCACCAGGCCGACTATTTCTGGGTCGTAGTCCGGCACGAGGTGGATTATTTGCGCGCGGTCGCGGAAGGTGAGCGGATCACCGCCCGCACCTGGGCGGGCGAGAAGCCAAAAGGCGCCAAGTTCGACCGGCACATCGAGTTCGTCGGCGAGGACGGCAAGCCCCGCGTTCGCTCGCGATCCGACTGGGCAATCATCGACCGGGCGAGCGGCCGGCCGATCCGCGTGCCCGCCGAGGTAGTGGCGCCATTCCTCGGGCCGCGTTAAGCACGGCCTCGATGACGCGACCGGTCCTCCACGATTATTACCGATCTTCGGCGGCCTACCGAGTGCGGATCGCGCTCAATCTCAAGGGCGTCGACTATGAGAGCCGGCCGGTCAATTTGGTCGAGGGCGAGCAGAAAGCCTCTGAATACCGCGCCCTCAATCCGCAGGGCTTCGTGCCGATGCTGGAGATCGACGACCATCGGCTGACCCAGAGCCTGGCAATCTGCAACTATCTCAATTCGCGCTATCCCGAGCCGCCGTTCATGCCGGACGATGCCGCCGACCGTGCCCATGTGCTGAGCCTGGCTCTGACCATCGCCTGCGATATCCACCCGCTCAACAATCTGCGGGTGCTCAAATATCTCGGCGGTCGGCTAAGCCAGGACCAGGTCGCGCGCGACAAATGGTATGCGCACTGGATCACCGAAGGGTTCGAAGCTTTGGAGGCGATGGCAGCCCAGCGCGCCGGCGCCTTCCTGTTTGGCAATTCACCGGGGCTCGCCGACATCTGCCTGGTGCCGCAGATGTACAATGCGCGGCGGTTCAACGTGCCAGTGGAACCCTATCCGACCTTGCTTCGGGCCGATGCCAGCGCCAACGCGCTGCCGGCGTTTGCCGAGGCGCATCCCGACAAGCAGGAGCAAGCGGCATGAACCGCGTCGATAGCATGAACCGCGGGATGAGCGGCCTCAGCGCGCTCGAATCGGTCGACATCCCGTCGCTCGAAGGCAAGGTCAGCGACGACGAATGGGCAATCCGGGTCGACCTCGCCGCCGCCTATCGGATGGTGGCGTCGTACGGTTGGGACGACCTGATCTTCACCCATTTGTCGGCGCGGATTCCGGGTCCCGAGCATCACTTCGTGCTCAATCCCTACCAGCTGATGTTCGAGGAGGTGACCGCCTCCTCGCTGATCAAGGTCGACGTCCACGGCAATCCGGTCGAGCCAACGCCATTCATCACCAACCCGGCCGGCTTCACCATCCATTCGGCGATCCACATGGCCCGCGAGGACGCGCAGGCGGTGATGCACCTCCATACGCCGGCCGGACAGGCGGTCGCTGCCCATTCCGAAGGCTTGCTGCCGCTGACCCAGACGGCAATGCTGGTGCGCGGCGACCTCGCTTTCCACGATTATGAGGGGGTCGCGGTCGACCTCGACGAGCGCGAACGACTGGTCGCCAATCTCGGCGACAAAAGCGCGATGATCTTGCGCAACCATGGCACCCTGGCGGTCGGCAAGACGATCGGCGAATGTTTCGTGAAACTCTATTTCCTTGAGCGCGCCTGCCAGGCGCAAGTGATGGCGCTGTCGGCCGGCGAGGACGTCAACCTGCCGCCGCAGGGTTCGCCCGAGATCACCGCCCAGCAGGGCGCGATGGGGCTCACCGTCGCCGCAAATTTGCTCGCCTGGCCCGCCTTGAAGCGCAAGGCCTACCGGCTCGACCCAAGCTTCGCGACCTGAGCGCGTGAAGGCGGCGGCAAGCGTCAGCGACTATCGCGCGCTCGCCAGGGCGCGGCTGCCGCACTTCCTGTTCGAATATCTCGACGGTGGCTCCTACGCGGAGGTGACCCTCAAGCGGAACGTCGCTGACCTAGAGGCGGTCGCCCTGCGCCAGCGCGTGCTTCGCGATGTCTCGGCCATCGACCTGTCGACCGAGCTGTTCGGCGAACGCTGGGCGATGCCGGTCGGACTGGGACCGATCGGCCTCTCCGGCCTCTATGCCCGGCGCGGCGAGGTCCAGGCGGGCAAGGCGGCAGCGGCGGCCGGCGTGCCGTTCAGCCTTTCCACGCTCAGCGCCTGCTCGATCGGCGAGGTCGCCGAGAAGGCGGGCCCGGGCTTCTGGTTCCAGCTCTACATCGTCAAGGACCGCGCCTTCGTCGCCGACATGATCGCCCGCGCCAAGGAAGCGGGCTGCGGGGCGATATTGCTGACGGTGGACCTTGCCGTGCCTGGGACTAGGTACCGCGACTATCGCGCCGGGCTCTCAGGCACACCCGGTGGCGGCGGCGGGTCGCGGCGGCTGGCGCAGGTGCTCCGGCGGCCGGCATGGGCCTGGGACGTCGCCATTCATGGCAAGCC
>CAMPJH010000128.1 GCA_946886845.1 uncultured Sphingomonas sp.
CGTTGGGCAGGGCGAGGTTGACCGCGCTGCCCATGGCCTTCCCGGGGTCGCCCGAGGCCGTCGAAGCGGCGAAAATCGGAACGCTGGCCGGTTCGATCCTGTCGGCCGTCTGCGGCTGGCTGGTCCTGCGGCTCACCGCGTCGGTCGAGGCCGACATCGGCGACGTCGAGGAAGCGCATGAAATCTTCGGGGCCGACGTGACCGACCGGCCGCTCTCAATAGCCGCACCCGATCGCTCCAATCCCTGAAGCCGGGCAGTTCGCCGGCAGGCCCTTCGGGCTCGGCGCTAGCGGGAGCCCTGGAGCTTCTGTGTCAGTTCGGGCACGATCTTGAACAGGTCGCCGACCAGGCCGATGTCGGCGACCTGGAAGATCGGCGCTTCCTCGTCCTTGTTGATGGCGACGATCACCTTCGAATCCTTCATGCCCGCGAGGTGCTGGATCGCGCCGGAAATGCCGATGGCGATATAGACGTCGGGGGCGACGATCTTGCCGGTCTGGCCGACCTGGTAGTCGTTGGGCGCGTAACCGGCATCGACCGCGGCTCGGCTGGCGCCGACCGCGGCGCCGAGCTTGTCGGCAAGCGGGTCGAGCAGGCCGTGGAACTGCTCGTTGGAGCCGAACGCGCGCCCGCCCGAAACGATGATCCTTGCGCTGGTCAGCTCGGGGCGCTCGCTTTCCGACGCTTCGAGGCCGACGAAGTCGCTAAGCCCGGAATCGCTGCCGGTCTCGACCGGTTCGATTGCGGCGGTGCCGCCGTCGCGTGACGCTTTGTCGAATGCCGTGCCGCGCACGGTGATGACCTTCTTCGAATCCTTCGACTTCACCGTGGCGATCGCATTGCCGGCGTAGATCGGGCGGGTGAACGTGTCCTCGCCCTCGACCGACAGGATCTCGCTGATCTGCATGACATCGAGCAGCGCCGCGACGCGCGGGGCGATGTTCTTGCCGAAGGTCGATGCCGGGGCGAGGAACGCGTCGTGGCCGTCCATCAGCTTCGCCGCGAGCGGGGCGACGTCCTCGGCTAGCTGATGTTCGAAATGTGCCGCGTCGGCGACATGGACTTTGCCGACTCCGGCGATCTTCGCCGCCGCCTCGGCAATGGCTCCGACTCCGGAGCCGACGACCAGCAGGTGGGTTTCGCCAAGCTTCTGCGCGGCCGTAACCGCGGCCAGCGTCGAATCCTTGATCTCGGAGCCGTCGTGCTCGACCAGAACCAGAGTCTTCACTGCGCCACCCCCAGAGCTTTCAATTTGTCGATCAGCTCGTCGACCGACGCCACCTTGTCGCCCGCCTGGCGCTTGGGCGGCTCGGCGACCTTCAGCACCTCGAGCCGGCGGGTAATGTCGACCCCGAGCTCGTCCGGGGTTTTGATGGCGAGCGGTTTCGACTTGGCCTTCATGATGTTCGGCAGCGACGCGTAGCGCGGCTCGTTGAGGCGAAGGTCGGTGGTGACGATCGCCGGCAGCTTGAGCTTCTCGGTCTCGAGCCCGCCATCGACCTCGCGGGTGACGGTGACTGCGCCATCGCCCGGCTCGACCTTCGACGCGAAGGTGCCCTGCGGCCAACCGAGCAGCGCGGCCAGCATCTGGCCGGTCGCATTATTGTCGTCGTCGATCGCCTGCTTGCCGAGCACGACCATGTCCGGCTTCACTTCCTCGGCGAGCCTGGCGAGAATCTTGGCGACGCCGAGCGGCTCGACCTCTTCATCGGCCTGGACGAGGATCGCGCGGTCGGCGCCCATCGCCAACGCGGTGCGCAGCGTCTCCTGCGCCTTGGCCGGGCCGATCGACACCGCGACGATCTCGGTCGCCACGCCTTTTTCCTTGAGGCGTATGGCTTCCTCGACGGCGATCTCGTCGAACGGGTTCATGCTCATCTTGACGTTGGCGAGATCGACCCCTGAGCCGTCCATCTTGACCCGCGGCTTGACGTTGAAGTCGATCACCCGCTTGACCGCGACGAGGAGTTTCATTCCGTTTGCTCCTGAAACTAGGCCGGCACGGCCTGGCGAACTTCGGCAACGATCTTTTTCGCCGCGTCGCCAAGGTCGTCGGCGGGAATGATCGCCAGCCCGCTCGAGGCGAGGATGTCCTTGCCCTGCTGGACGTTGGTGCCCTCGAGCCGGACCACGAGCGGCACCTTCAAATCCACCTCGCGGGCGGCGACGACGATCCCCTCGGCGATGATGTCGCAGCGCATGATGCCGCCGAAGATGTTGACGAGAATGCCTTTCACCGCGGGATCGGACAGGATGATCTTGAACGCCGCGGTCACCTTCTCCTTCGACGCGCCGCCGCCGACGTCGCAGAAATTGGCCGGCTCGGCGCCGTTCAGCTTGATGATGTCCATCGTCGCCATGGCCAGGCCGGCGCCGTTGACCATGCAGCCGATATTGCCGTCGAGCTTGATGTAGGCGAGGTCGTATTTCGACGCCTCGATCTCCGCTGGTTCTTCCTCGCTGAGGTCGCGAAGATCCTCGAGCTGCGGATGACGGAATTCAGCGTTGCTGTCGAAGCCGACCTTGGCGTCGAGCACCAGCAGCTCACCATTGTCGGTGATCGCCAGCGGATTGATCTCGATCTGCGAGGCGTCGGTGCCGACGAACGCGTCGTAGAGCTTCGCCAAAAGCTTGCTCGCCTGTTTGGCGAGATCGCCTTCCAGCCCGAGCGCAGCGGCGACTTCGCGGCCGTGGTGCGGCATCAGCCCCGTCGCCGGATCGATTGTCAGGGTGAGGATTTTCTCCGGCGTCTCGTGCGCCACGGTCTCGATCTCGACCCCGCCCTCGGTCGAGGCGACGATGGCGATGCGGCTGGTGGCGCGGTCGACCAGCAGCGCCAGATAGAATTCCCTGGCGATATCGACGCCGTCGGTGATGTAGAGCCGGTTGACCTGCTTGCCGGCCGGCCCGGTCTGGACCGTGACCAGGGTCTTGCCGAGCATCTCGGCGGCGTGACCGCGCACTTCTTCGATCGACCTGGCCAGTCGGACCCCGCCCTTGGCGTCGGGGTCGAGCTCCTTGAACCGGCCCTTGCCGCGGCCGCCGGCGTGGATCTGGGACTTGACGACCCAAAGCGGCCCGGGAAGCCTTTCGGCGGCTTCGACGGCCTCGTCGACGCTCATCGCGGCATGGCCGGCGGGCACTGGCACGCCGAACCTGGCAAGCAGTTCCTTGGCCTGATATTCGTGGATGTTCATCGCGCGGCCCTTAAGCAGATTGCCCGAAGTGATGCAAAGCGCCTGTCCCGCGAAACGCAGCGAAGCAACGCGCGCGCACGCTCGCGCGTGAGTCGTTCAGGATTGCGACCACTCGCAGCGAGAGGCCGATGCCCGGAAGAGGAATGCACCTACTGGGCAGTCGATTAAGGTTAATCGTGCGCCACCTATCGCTGGGCCGTACGCAGAATCTTTCGGAGGGCCACTGCCTTCTTGCTCGTGCTCTCGAACATGAAGGGCGAAGCGCAGGGAGCTTGAAGCAAGGTTGGCGCGTCTGGCTCAGGCCGCGGGAAAATTGTGGCGCTCGGCCCACGCAGAGGCGGGATCGTGTTAGAATCCGGATTGCGTAGTGCGATGAGGTAAGGGCCAGGAGGAATCTCATCGGGCTCACCAAACGTCGAATTGTCCCAAGTGACCGTGAGCGTCTGGTCCGCCTGGCCTTTCAAGACCTCATCGACGCGGACTTCGAAGCGAGCATAGTCCCAGATATAGCCGCGCTTCCTACCCTCGGGTGTTATGACCTTGTAGTTGGAGATCCAACCGACGACGACCGTGTCGGCATATTTGACGTCATCAAGAACGATTTCGTCTTCACCCATGCAGGCTTTCGCCGGCGCGCTCATTACAATTCCAAGAAGCAGCGCGCTGACAGAAAGAATATTTCGCATCACCGCACGTCCATCCTCTCTTCACGATCCTCCCTGCCTAGACTCAAGCTACAGGTGTAGGACAGAGAAATCTCCGCCGTGGTCGACTCCGAACGCCCCCTACGCAAGATCATCCATGTCGACATGGACGCCTTCTACGCGTCGGTCGAGCAGCGCGACGATCCGACATTGCGCGGCAGGCCGGTGGCGGTCGGCGGCGGCCATCGCGGCGTGGTCGCGGCAGCGTCATACGAGGCGCGCAAGTTCGGGATCCGCTCGGCGATGCCGTCGGTGACCGCCCGGCGCCGCTGTCCCAATCTCGTTTTCGTCAAGCCGCGCTTCGATGCCTATCGCGAAGTCTCGAACCAGATCCGCTCGATCTTCGCCGATTACACCGAGCTGATCGAGCCGTTGAGCCTCGATGAAGCCTATCTCGACGTCAGCGAGGACCGGCGGCTGCTGGGCAGCGCCCGGGCGATCGCCGAGGACATCCGGGGGCGGATCCGCGCGGAGACCGGACTGACCGCGTCGGCGGGAGTCTCTTATTGCAAGTTCATCGCCAAGCTCGCCTCCGACTATCGCAAGCCCGACGGGTTGACGGTGATCCGGCCCGAGCAGGGGGCCGATTTCGTCGCTTCGCTGCCGGTCGCGCGATTCCATGGAGTCGGGCCAGTGACGGCGCGCAGGATGGAGGCGCTCGGAATCCTGACCGGGGCGGATCTGCGGGCCCGGAGCCTTGCCGAGCTCGAAGCGCGGTTCGGAGGCTCGGGCGCCTGGTATTACCGGATCTGCCGCGGAATCGACGATCGCGAGGTCAGGCCCGACCGGCCGTACAAATCGGTCAGCGCCGAGCGCACCTTCGACGAGGA
>CAMPJH010000129.1 GCA_946886845.1 uncultured Sphingomonas sp.
GAATTCTCGGCGATGTACGACCGGCTGTGGGCGGAGACCAAGCCGCTCTACGACCAGCTCCACTGCTACACGCGGACCAAGCTCAACCAGAAGTACGGCGATTCCGTCCAGCCGGCGACCGGTCCGATCCGCGCCGATTTGCTCGGCAACATGTGGGCCCAGGAATGGGGCAACATCTATGACGTCGTCGCTCCCAAGGGGGCCGGCGACATCGGCTACGACCTGACCGAACTGCTCGTTGCCAAGAAGACGACTCCGACCGAGATGGTGAAGATCGGCGAGCGATTCTACACCTCGCTAGGCTTCGCGCCGCTGCCGGAAAGCTTCTGGCAGCGTTCGCAGATCGTCCGCCCCGAGGGCCGCGAGGTGATTTGCCATGCCTCGGCCTGGGACCTCGACAACAAGGACGACCTGCGTATCAAGATGTGCACGCGGGTCAACGCCGACGATTTCGTCACCATCCACCACGAGCTCGGCCACAATTTCTACCAGCGGGCATACAACGATCAGACCTATCTCTATTTGAACGGCGCCAACGACGGCTTCCACGAGGCGATCGGCGACTTCATCGCGCTGTCGGTCACGCCCGAATATCTGGTCCAGATCGGGCTTCTCGACCGAAGCAAGGTGCCGGACGCGAGCAAGGACACCGGGCTTCTGCTCCGCCAGGCGATGGACAAGGTCGCTTTCCTGCCGTTCGGGCTATTGGTCGACAAATGGCGCTGGGGCGTGTTCGACGGTTCGACTCCGCCGACCGCCTACGAGCAGTCGTGGGTCGGGCTAAAGCAGCAATATCAGGGGATCGTACCGCCGGTCCCGCGGACCGAGGCGGACTTCGATCCCGGCGCCAAGTTCCACATTCCGGGCAACACGCCCTACGCGCGCTATTTCCTCGCCCGGATCCTGCAATTCCAGTTCTACAAGGCGGCCTGCGACATGGCCGGCTGGAAGGGGCCGCTCCACCGCTGCAGCTTCTACGGCAACAAGCAGGTCGGTCAGCGGCTCGACGCCATGCTCAAGATGGGCGCGTCGCGGCCGTGGCCGGAGGCGCTCGAGGCGTTCACCGGCAGCCGCGAGATGTCGGCGCGGCCGATGCTCGAATATTTCGCGCCGCTGCAGGCGTGGCTCGAGGAGCAGAACCGCGGCAAGGTTTGCACCTGGTGATGTGAAAAGGGGCGCCCGAAAGCGCCCCTCAAGTGTCGATCGACCGATCGACTACAGCACCGTGCTTTGCGGCTCGGCGCGGCCAGTGGTTCGGCGGGCTTTAGCTGTTCGGCCGCTGGCAGTCCGTCCGGAGCCGCGCTTTGCCCGGGTGCCGGTCGCTCGCGACGCTTCGATGGCTGCCGATTCGTTCGGTCCTTCGGTCAGCGCCAGCTCGCGGCTCGAGCCTCTCGACCGGTAGTCCTCGGCGAAGTCGCCGACCTGTTCGCTGAGCCGGCTGATCTGGTCGCTGATCTGGTTGCGCTTCGACCACAGGAACACGCCGGCCGCGACGGCGCCGGCGGCTGCCGCGGCGGTCGCCAGCGGCTTTTCTTTCGCGCTGTCGGCCCAATGGCTCATCAGCGGCTGGTCGGAACCACGGCTGGCGGATCGGCTGCGATTTTTGTTGGCGCGTTGGGGCATCGTCGAGTCTCCTTTTTCCGGACAGGATTTGTCGGGGATTCCAACGCGTTCGGGACGCGACCTGTTTCGGCCGCTCGGCTGAAGGGAGGCGGACGAGCGACGGGCGGCGAAGCCGCTCAGATCTGTTCGAGCAGATGCTCCGCGCTCGACGCCCGATACTCGCCCGGAGCTTCGACGTTGACCTGCTCGACGACGCCGTCGTTGACCAGCATCGAGTAGCGCTGGCTGCGCTTGCCCATGCCGAATCCGGATGCGTCCATTTCCAGTCCGACGGCCTCGGCGAACTGGCCGTTGCCGTCGGCGAGCATAGTGATTTCGCCCGATCCGTCGCGCTCGCCCCAGGCGGCCATGACGAACGGGTCGTTGACCGAAACGCAGGCGATCTCGTCGACGCCCCTGGCTTTGATCTCGCCCGCCTTGTCGACGTAGGACGGCAGGTGCCGGGCCGAGCAGGTCGGGGTGAAGGCGCCGGGCACGGCGAACAAGGCGACGCGCTTGCCCTTGAAATATTCGCCGCTGGTTGTCGGCTGCGGCCCGTCGGAAGTCGCGATCGTCAGCGGAACGTCCGGAATAGTGTCACCGACCTGGATGGCCATCGCGAGTCTCCTGTTGGGCTTGGAGCCGGCGAGATAGGCGGGCGATCGGTCCCGCTCAAGGCTTGCCGCCTATGGTTCAGCGCCCCATCATGGTCGGCGTGGACGGCCCGCCCTTTCTTTCCGGCAAGCTGCTCCTGGCGATGCCGGGAATGTCCGACCCGAGGTTTGAGCGGGCGGTGATCGCGATGTGCGTCCATGACGAGAACGGCGCGGTCGGAATCGGCATCGGCCACAAGCGCGCCGGCCTGCGCTTTCGCACCCTCCTCAAGCAGCTCGAAATCGATCCCGGCAAAGCGCCAGATTGCGCGGTCCATCACGGCGGCCCGGTCGAGCCGGGCAGGGGATTCATCCTCCATTCGACCGACTGGGGCGGGCAGGACACGCTCCAGGTCAACGGGCCGTCCGGCGCGATATTCGCCATGACCGGCACCATCGACGTCCTCAAGGCAATCGCCGAGGGCCGGGGACCGGCGCAATGGATCGCGGCGCTCGGCTATGCCGGGTGGGAGGAAGGCCAGCTCGATGAGGAAATGACCCGTCACGGCTGGTTCGCCGCGGATGGCAGCGGTGAGATCCTGTTCGATACGCCAACCGACGAGCGCTGGGCGGCGGCGTTCAAGGCCGCCGGAGTAGACCCGCGATTGCTGTCGAGCCAGACGGGCGCGGCCTAGCCGGGCCGGGCGGCGAGCGGCCCCAATTCCTCAATGAGCGGCGCAAGCCACTGCCGGTACGGCTCCGCCGAGCCAATGCTGTCGCGATTGATCGGTCGGCGGACCTGTTCGCTGCTCGGTGTCGCGACCGGCTGCGACGACTGGTGGAAGTCGAGGCAGGCCGGGTCAAAGCCAAGCCCGAGGACTTCCAGTGCGCGCCGAGTCGACAGCTCGAGGTCGTCGACGAGGTCCTCATAGCGGAGCTGGAGCACGCGGCCAGGCGCCGCGGAGCCGGCCCAATCCATGAGTCGGACGTAGTCGCGATAGAAGCGGCCGAGGTGCCGCAGGTCGTTCGAGAATGCGAGGCCGCTTCCGAACAGCATTTTGTAGTTCGACCAGCAGCAGTCCAGCGCATCCCGCCTCAAGTCGATGATTGGCGCGTCTGGCAAGATCAGCCGGATTACGCCGACGTGCAGCCAGTTGGAGTTCCACTTGTCGATGAAGAACGGCTCGTCCGAACGCCGGTAGTCGCGGGACCGCTCGAGATACCACTGCCCGAGCTCATGAAGCTCGCCTGGCGGCATCAACGCCAGGGAGGAATAGAAGTCGCGGCTTGGGCCAAGCCGCTGCCGAAGCCGTTCGACGACCGCGGTGATCAGCGGTAGCTCGCCCCCGGGGGCGATCGATGGGTGGCCCCCCAGGATTCGTTCGAGCAGCGTGCTTCCAGACCGCGGCATTCCGACGACGAAAATCGGTCCGGCATCAGCTTTCGGGGCTTCGCCGGTGCGGATACGCTCGGCCGGCAATCCTTTGATGACCTGGTCGACGTGGCTCGACACCTGGTCGGGGTTATAGCTCGACACCATCGCTCGAAAGCGTTTGCCGGCGGCGAAGTGGGTGAATGCCGCCGCGTGGTCGCCGCGAGAATCGGCGACCAGCCCGAGGGCAATGTGAAGCGGTCCTGCGTTGTGCGGGCTGTCCGCTAGCTGCGCGAGAGCCTGGCGCATTCGGTCGACATCGTCCTCGGTGATCTCCCCGGGGAAATAATTGGCGAGCGCCCACCAGGCGGCGGCGTTTGCCGGGTCGCGGGCAATCGCCTGCCGGAAGGCGTCCACGCTCGCCGCCTTCCTGCCGAGCGTCCGATGTAGCTGGGCCGCGAGAATCCACGCCGCCGGGTCCGAGTCGTCTTGCTCGAGGACCGCGCCATAGGTGGCCAGGGCCTCCTCATGGTCGCCGATCAACGTCTGCAGCCGAGCGAGATAGTTCAGCAGGTCGGTATCGCACGGCGTTTGCTTCGACGCCTGTTCGAGGACCGCGATTGCGTCGCGGAGTCGCGAATCCTTCTCCAACGACCGGGCCGCGACCATCGGGGAGGAGGATGCGCTGATGTTGCCGACTTCTGCCAACCAACTACCTGTTCTGTCGGGGAAAGCGTCCCCTACCAGAAGCGGCACCGCTCGCAACCTTGGCTTCCGGGCAAGATATAAAGAATTCTTTATATTTGCCTTGAGCGGCATAGGCGGCTAGGGCGCGGCGACCCAATCACATCCGGAGACGTTCGCGTGGCGACCAAGGCTGAAACGCGTTTCAACGACTATGTCGTCAAGGACATTGCGCTCGCCGATTACGGCCGCAAGGAAATCGAGATCGCCGAGACCGAGATGCCCGGCCTGATGGCACTGCGCGAGCAATATGGGGCGTCGAAGCCTTTGGAAGGCGCGCGGATTACCGGCTCGCTGCACATGACGATCCAGACGGCGGTGTTGATCGAAACATTGGTCGCGCTCGGCGCCGAAGTGCGCTGGGCGAGCTGCAACATCTTCTCGACCCAGGATCATGCGGCCGCGGCGATCGCCGC
>CAMPJH010000130.1 GCA_946886845.1 uncultured Sphingomonas sp.
CCTGGCCATGGCCACACAGGGGATCGAGGAAGTCACGGAAAATGCGATCCGCGCCGTAGCGCGCGATTGCGGTTCCTTGTCGATCGAATGCAGCGATGTCGCCGGCTATGTGTCGGGGGTCGCCACCCGGATCAGCGAGAATCTGAAGATGCTCGACCAGCTCGAGGAGGTGACGACGCGTCTCCTCACCGACCAGGGGCGGGTCGCCGATTCGACCGACGAGGCGCGGCTTCTCGCCGAGCAGGCGAAAGCCAAGCTCGACGCCGGCCGCGAAGCCATCGACGGCACGATCGAGGGTTTCAAGGGCCTGACCGAGCTGGTCGTCCAGCTTGGCGAGCGGATGGCCGGCTTCGCCTCGGCAATGAGCCAGGTGCAGACCGTGTCCTCGACTATCGAGGCGATCGCCCGCAAGACCAACATGCTGGCCCTGAACGCAACCATCGAGGCGGCGCGCGCCGGCGATGCAGGCCGCAGCTTCGCGGTCGTCGCCGCCGAAGTGAAGAAGCTGGCCCACGATACCCGCGCCGCCACCAGCCAGATCGCCTCGACCATCGGCGAGCTGACCCGCGAGGCCGGCGCCGTCACTAGCGAGATCAAGACCGGCGTCGACCGCAGCCGCGAGGCCCAGCAGGGTTTCAGCCAGATCAGCGACACGGTGAAGGAAGTCAGCGAGATCGTCGGTATGGTCGACCGCCAGACCGAGGGCATCGCCCATTCGACCAGCATGATCCAGACCAGCGTCGACCGGGTGAAGGCCGGGCTCACCGACTTCGCCGGCGATGCCCGCGACAATGGCCAGGAGCTCTTGTCCGCCAGGGAGCGGCTTCAGCACCTCGAATCCATGTCGAACACGATGCTCGACACGCTCGCCAATTCCGGCGCCGAGATCGACGATACGCCGTTCATCCTCAAGGCGCAGGACGCGATGCGCGCGATCCAGGCCGCGGTCGAGCGCGCCATCGCCGCCGGCGAGGTCACCGAAGACCAGGTCTTCGACCGCAATTACAAGCTGGTCGAGGGCAGCAACCCGGCCCAGTACGAGACCGGCTTTTGCGAAGTCGCCGACAAATATGTCCGTCCGATCCTCGATCGCTTCAAGGGCGGCGACAGCCGGATCATCGGCTCGGCGATCACCGACGTGAACGGTTATCTGCCGACCCACTTGTCGGAGCGCTCGCACGAGCCGGGCCCGGACCCGGTGTGGAACGACGCGCATTGCCGCAACAAGCGGATTTTCATGGACGAGACGACCCGCAACGCCATCAACAGCAACCGGCCGGCGCTGCTCGCCACCTACCGAATGGAGCTCGGCGACAAATATATCCCGGTGAAGAACGTGTTCGTTCCCTTGTGGGTCAACGGCCGCCGCTGGGGCAATTTCGAGCTCGCTTACCGCGACGAATAGCCAATGGTGGTTGTCCCCTCGGAGCGGCGCCGGTCGCCGCGGGTTAGCGATCCCGAGCTTCGGGGCAGGCGAACCGAGCCGCGCGCGCTGATTGGCCTTCGCAGCTCGACCGAGACTTTGGGCGGACGCGGCACCGCGCTGCTTCTGGATCTGTCCTGCGCCGGCGCGCAACTACAGGGCGATGCACTGCCGGCGGCTGGCAAGGACGTGCTTCTGAAATGCCATGCTATCGAAATCTTCGGGACGGTCCTTTGGACGGTCGACGACCGGTGCGGGGTATGTTTCGACGAGCCGATCACCAGGCAGACGCTCGCCGAGCTTCGCCGGACCGCGGCGGCCACAGCGCATTCGCGGGTGACCGAGGATGAAATTCAAGCCGCCGCCGATTGGGTCAACGGCCTCGCCCGCTAGTCGAAGCCCGCCGGCAGTTCGGTCGTTCCGGACAATATCCGGTTCCGACACGGATCATTCTCCACCGAACTAAGTAACTCTACGGACAGCGCGCCGCGCGTTTGGGGCGATTGAGCCGCGCGGCTCGTGAAGGTCACCAGTCGCCGCGGGCGGCGGCGCGCGCTTCGAGCAGGTCGAACAGTCCGCGGTTCTGAAGCAGCAATTGCTCGCCGCCGAACGCCAGCGCCCGCTCGCTCGCCGGGGTGTCGCACTCGGTGTCGATCACGGCCAGCACCGAACCCGCATCAGGAAGCAAGGCGACCGGCGATTCGATGCCGATGCGCGCCGCGGCGCGATCGAGGAGCCCGCGGATCGGCCACCAGTCGCTGACCAGCGCCGTTGCCGCTCCGAGCGCGCAACCGCGCCGCTCGGACCTGGCGAGAATCTCGAGTGCATGGCGCTGTGCGAGCAGGGTGGCCTCGGTCTCGGCCGCGCCCGGAGTACTCGGGATCGGGCCGACCGCTGCGGTCAGCCGGACAAGGAACAGCCGCTCGCGCTCGAACCTCTCGGCGGCTTCGGTCAGCCACTGCTGCGCGGGCCCGTTGGCGGACACGGCAAGCGATTGCTCGATCAGGCCGGGATGATGGCCGTGGACGCTGCACAGCAAATGGACGGCATCGGCGATGTCGCGGGCCGAATTCGGGCCCGCCGCTTGGGTGAGCGCCGCAAGATACGGGTGACGAGCGCAACCATCGCCGCCGACGCGGGCAAGCTGGGCCTCGGCAGCGCTGATCGCTCTCTTCTCGACGAACCCGTTGATCGCCATTCCCGTCCTTCCTGCGCCGCCGAAGCTTTCGACGGCTCTAGGACGAACGGCGTAACGCAAGGGCGTAAAGACGAGGTTTATGGCCGGTTAGGGTTTCGGTGACCGTGGTAAACGCACCGAACTGTCGGCCGGGAGTTTATCCACAGCTTTATCCACCGGTTTTTGCACGGATCTTTTCAATGACCGCCGATTTGGCACTGGACTCCGAGCTCGGCCGCGCTATGGTTGTTTCGTGCTTCGGATCTTCGGATCTGAAGCATGGGAACCCCGCCGGGTCAAACCGGCGGGGTTTACCACATCTGGGCTCCGCGATTGCGCCTGACCCGATGCTGCCGGCGACTCAGGCGGCCAGCAGCTCCTTTTCCTCCGCTTCCACGACGACCGTTGCCGCCTCGCCAGCCGGGACCGCCGCTTTCGGCTGGACCGCGACTCGGTTGGGAAAGGCGAGGCGGGTGACGGCGACGACGCAGCCGAGCGCGAGATAGCTGCCGATGATGACCGTCGGGTTCCACAGGATCATCGCGGCGAACGGGATACGCAGCCAGTTGGGATGGAAGCCGAGGTCCTGCCCGACCGCCTCGCACACGCCAAGAAAGGTGTCGCCGCGGAATGGAAGTGCCGGCTCCTGATGGGCGACCTGGATCGAAACATCTTGCTGTGCGGTTGCGGCGGTCGACATTGGGAAAGACTCCTGTTGGCGTTGTCGCCATTCCTAGAAGCAAGTGCCGTGCCAAAATCTCGAAAGGCCATGAATCGAAGAACTTGGGCGGCGCCGGCGGTCTCCGGTTGGGAAAAACCGCCGGACTTGCTGCCGGGATTTGGGAATCTACACCTCATGCTGCAAGTGCGATATTGCACTGCAGCACTTGAAAAATGTCGGCCCAGCGTAAATCTGTTAGTGGCGTGCGGCTTAATCCGGAGGACTCCAGCGGTGATGCGAGTGATGCTCAAGTCGAAGATTCACCGGGCGACGGTGACCCAGGCCGACCTCGACTATGTCGGTTCGATCGCCATAGACGCCGAGCTGATGGAGGCCGCCGACCTGCTCGAGGGCGAGCAAGTAGTGATCGCCGACATCACCAACGGCGCTCGGCTCGAGACCTATGTAATCGCGGCGCCGCGCGGCAGCGGCACGATCACGATCAACGGCGCCGCCGCCCACCTTGTCGAGGCCGGCGATCTCGTCATCATCATGAGCTATGCGATGGTCGACGACGTCGAGGCGCGGAGGATGAAGCCGCGGGTTGTCCACGTCGACGAGAGCAACCGGATCATCACGCTCGGCGCCGATCCGGCCGAGCCGGTGCCGGGCGCCAAGAAGCAGAAACGCATTTTCGCCGCCTAGGCGTATGTCACCGTCCGCGGAGTAGGCCGCCGAGGATCCCGCGCAGCAGCTGGTTGCCGATCTGCCGGCCGATCGAGCTCGCGGCGGCACGGGTCGCCGACGTCACCATCTTGTCGGTCATGCTCGGCTTTGCAGCCTCTCGGCGCCGTTGCTCTTCGAGTCTCTCGGCCTCGCGCTGCGCCGTCAGTTGCTCCTTCGCCTGGCGCGCGGCCTCCTTTTCTGCCGCTTCCTTGGCTTGGTCGGCGGCTTCGGCCTGAGCAGCCGCCTCGGCCCGGGTCGCCAGCAGTTCTTGCGCCGATTCGCGGTCGATTATCTGGTCATATTTAGTCCCGATCGAATCGCTCGAAATGAACGTCGCCCGCTCGGGCGGTGAGAGCGGCCCGACTCGTGAGCCCGGCGGCTTGATCAGCGTCCGCTGGACCGGCGACGGCGAGCCATCGGGTAGGAGCAGCGAGACCAGGGCCTCTCCGACCTTCAATTCGGTAATCGCCCGGGCGACGTCGATCGCGGGATTGGGCCGGAAAGTATCGGCGGCGGACTTCACCGCCCGCTCGTCGCGCGGGGTGAAGGCGTTCAACTTGTGCTGGACCCGGTTGCCGAGCTGGCCGGCGACCTTGTCGGGGATGTCGATCGGGTTCTGGGTGACGAAGAACACGCCGACGCCCTTCGAACGGATCAGCCGCACGACCTGCTCGATCTTGTCCTGCA
>CAMPJH010000131.1 GCA_946886845.1 uncultured Sphingomonas sp.
CCGCTGGTCGATCAGTTGGTCGGCCAGCAAGAGGCCGGCGAACAGCAGCTGGCGTGCCTCGGACAATGTGCCGAGGCCGGCAATCGCCTCGCGGCTCTTGGAATCGACCAGCCGCGCCGCGGCGCGCAGATTTTCCTCTTCGCCGTCGCGACAGGCGACTCGGTACGGGCGTCCGGCGATGATGACGTCGACCTCGGCCATCAGTGCGAGGCCTCGCGGATCAGCTGATCGAGCTCGGCAACGGCTTCGCGGACCTTGGTCCTCAGCTCCTCGTCGGCGCCGCCTTGCCCACCGCGTTCGGCAAGGGCGCGTTCGATGCGCTCAAGCGCGCGCTCGGCCCGCTCCAGTGCCGTCGATAGGGCCCCGTCGTCCATGCCTCATCGCCTACGAAAGATGCGTCGGGCGGGCAAGCATTGACGCCCAACGGCGCAATCATCAAAGGGTCGCGTGAGCGGCCGGAACTCAGCGGCCGAGCCAAAACCCCGCCCGCGGAGCTTAGATGCAGCCGACCCAACGCCGACTTGCCAACGCCATTCGCGCCCTGGCGATGGACGCGGTCGAAGCCGCCAACAGCGGCCATCCGGGAATGCCGATGGGGATGGCCGACGCGGCGACGGCGCTGTTCACCCGCTACCTGAAATACGATCCCGCCGATCCCCACTGGCCCGACCGCGACCGCTTCGTCCTGTCGGCCGGCCACGGATCGATGCTGATCTACGCGCTTCTCTATCTCACCGGCTATGCCCGGCCGACGATCGACGACATCAAGAACTTCCGCCAGCTCGGCAGCCCCTGCGCCGGCCACCCCGAGAATTTCGAGCTTCCCGGGGTCGAGGTCACCACCGGCCCGCTCGGCCAGGGCCTGGCAATGGCGGTCGGGATGGCGATCGCAGAGCGGCACTTGAATGCGGTCTACGGCGACGATCTGGTCGACCATCGCACCTATGTGATCGCCGGCGACGGCGACCTGATGGAAGGCGTCAACCACGAGGCCGTGGGGCTGGCCGGCCATCTGAAGCTCGGCCGGCTGATCGTGCTGTGGGACGACAACCGGATCACGATCGACGGATCGACCGACCTGTCGCGCAACGAGGACGTCATGGCGCGCTATGCCGCCTCGGCCTGGCACACGGTCGAATGCGACGGCCTCGACAGCGCCAAGGTGTCGAAGGCGATCGACGAAGCTCTGGCCGACCCGCGACCGTCGCTGATCCGCTGCAAGACCATCATCGGCTACGGCGCGCCCAACAAGCAAGGTACGGCCGCAACCCACGGTGCCGCTCTGGGAGCTGAAGAGGTTGCCGCTGCGCGCAAGGAGCTCGGCTGGGAATCGCCGCCGTTCGAGGTTCCGGAAGACGTGCTTTCGGCCTGGCGCTCGGTCGGACAGCGTGGCCAGGCCGAGCATATCGAATGGCGCAGGCGGCTCGATGCAAGCGGCAAGCGCGACGAATTCCACGCCCGCCTGTCCGGCAAGCCCGACGAGGGCTGGCTCAAGCCCCATATCGCTACGCTGATCGCCAATCCGCCGACAGTGGCCACCCGCAAGGCGTCGGAAATGGCGCTCGAGGCGATCAACCCGGTGGTCACATCGACGATCGGCGGCTCGGCCGACCTGACCGGCTCGAACAACACCAAGACCAAGGGACTCGAACCCTTGACTGCCGACAATTACGCGGGCCGCTATATTTATTACGGGATCCGCGAGTTCGGGATGGCGGCGGCGATGAACGGGATGGCGCTGCACGGCGGGGTTATCCCCTACGGCGGCACCTTCCTTGTCTTCACCGATTATGCGCGTCCCGCGATCCGGCTGTCGGCGCTGCAGCGGGCCAGGGTGATCTACGTCATGACCCACGATTCGATCGGGCTTGGCGAGGACGGGCCGACCCATCAGCCGATCGAGCATCTGCAGAGCCTTCGGGCGATGCCCGCCCTTGAGGTGTTTCGGCCCGCCGACGCGGTCGAGACGGCGGAGTGCTGGGCTTTGGCTCTCGCCAGCGAAGGGCCGAGCATCCTTGCGCTCACCCGGCAGAACCTGCCCCCCGTCAGGACGAAGAAATCGGCGGAGAACCTGTGCGGCCGCGGCGCCTACCGGATCAAGCCGGCGGGCGCCGTTCGCAAGGTGATCATGCTCGCTACCGGCTCCGAAGTGGAGATCGCGATCGGCGCGGCGGAGCAGCTTGAAGCGCAGGGGATCGGCACCGACGTTGTATCGATGCCCTGCACCGAGCGCTTCGACGCGCAGCCGGCCGAATATCGCGAGGATATCCTTCCGGACGTCTCGAACCGCGAAATCTTGCGGGTTTCAATCGAGGCCGGAACCACCTTTGGGTGGGAACGCTACACGGGATTGCACGGCCTTCGCATCGGTATCGACCGCTACGGAGTCTCGTCGCCGGCCAGCGACGCTTATGAATTCTTCGGACTGACGGCCGACGCGGTCGCCGCTCGGGTGCTCGAATATTTGAAACAAAGGGAAATGCGATGACGAAAGTTGCAATCAACGGCTTCGGCCGAATCGGCCGACTGGTCGCCCGAGCGATCCTCGAGCGGCCCGACAGCGGCCTCGAATTGGTCGCGATCAACGACCTCGCCGATGCCAAGTCCAACGCCTGGCTGTTCAAGCGCGACAGCGTCCACGGCGCATTCCCCGGCGACGTCACCACCGACGGCAACGACATCATCGTCAACGGCAAGCGTATCCACGTGACCGCCGAGCGCGACCCCGCCAAGCTTCCGCACAAGGAAAATGGCGTCGAGATCGCGCTCGAATGCACCGGCTTCTTCGCCGACCGCGCCGGCGGCGAAAAGCACCTGGCGGCAGGCGCCAAGCGTGTGCTGATCTCGGCCCCGGCAAAGGGCGTCGACCGGACCGTCGTCTACGGAGTCAACGACGACCAGCTGAACCCGGAGGACAAGATCGTCTCCAACGCCTCGTGCACGACCAACTGCCTGGCCCCGGTCGCCAAGGTGCTCAACGACACGATCGGCATCGAGCGCGGGCTGATGGTCACCATCCACGCCTACACCAACGACCAGAAGATCCTCGACCAGATCCATCCCGACCTGCGCCGCGCCCGTGCCGCCGGCATGTCGATGATCCCGACCACCACCGGCGCGGCGCGCGCCGTTGGCGAGGTGCTTCCCGAATTGAAGGGCAAGCTCGACGGCTCGGCGGTGCGGGTGCCGGTGCCGGATGGAAGCATCATCGACCTGACCTTCACGCCATCGCGCGACACCAGCGTCGAGGAGGTGAACGGAGTTCTCAAGGCCGCGAGCGAGACGAACCGGCTGCGCGGAATTCTCGAATACAGCGAGGATCCGCTGGTGTCGGTCGACATCGTCCATACGTCGGCGAGCTCGACGGTCGACAGCCTCGAGACCGCAGTCCTCGAGGGCAAGCTGGTCCGGGTGGTCAGCTGGTACGACAATGAATGGGGCTTTTCGAACCGGATGGTCGACACCGCCGCGGCGATGGCCAAGCTCGGCTGAGCATGGCGGCGTTCAAAACGCTGGATGATCTGCCCGAGGATCTTACGGGCAAGCGCGTGCTGGTTCGCGTCGACCTGAACGTGCCGATGAAGGATGGCGCGATCAGCGACGACACGCGACTCCGTGCAGCCGTGCCGACGATATCCGAGCTGTCCGACCGCGGCGCGATCGTGCTGCTGCTGTCGCACTTCGGCCGGCCCAAGGGTCAGAATCGGCCCGACATGTCGACTTCGCTGCTGGTCCGGCCGCTGTCCGAGCTGCTCGGCCGCCCGGTCCGGTTCATCGAGGATTGCGTCGGCCCCAATGCCGAGCGGGCGATCGAGACGATGCGGCCCGGATCGATCGGCATCCTCGAAAACACACGCTTCCACGCCGGCGAGGAGAAGAACGACCCGGAGCTGGCGCGCGGCATGGCGGCGCTCGGCGATTATTACGTCAACGACGCTTTCTCCGTCGCGCACCGCGCGCACGCGTCGACCGAGGGCATCGCCCATCTGCTGCCGAGCTTCGCCGGCCGGGCGATGGAGGCGGAGCTCAAGGCGCTGGAACGGGCGCTGGGCAATCCCAAACGGCCGCTTGCGGCGGTCGTCGGCGGCGCCAAGGTCTCAACCAAGCTGGCAGTGCTCGGCCATCTGGTCGAGAAGGTCGATCATCTGATCATCGGCGGCGGAATGGCCAATACCTTCCTCGCCGCTCGCGGAATCGACGTCGGCAAGTCGCTCGCCGAGCACGATCTCGCCGGCGAAGCCGAAGCCATCATGAAGCGCGCCGACGAAGCGGGCTGCACGGTTCACCTGCCCTACGACGTCGTCGTCGCCAGGAAGCTCGAGCGCAATCCGCCAGGCTTGCGCACCTGCAACGTCCACGAAGTGCAGGCCGATGAGATGATCCTCGACATCGGACCGGCGGCGGTGGAAGCGCTGTCGGACGTCCTCAAGACCTGCCGGACCCTGGTGTGGAACGGCCCGCTGGGCGCGTTCGAAGTGCCGCCGTTCGACGAGGCCACGGTCGCGCTGGCGAAGACCGCGGCGGCGCTGACCAAGGACGGCTCGCTGGTTTCGGTCGCCGGGGGCGGAGACACGGTCGCCGCTCTCAACCACGCCGGAGTGACTGAGGATTTCACCTTCGTCTCGACCGCGGGCGGAGCATTTCTCGAATGGATGGAAGGGCGTACGCT
>CAMPJH010000132.1 GCA_946886845.1 uncultured Sphingomonas sp.
GCTGCAGCTCACCGCTCTCGAACATCTCCATCATGATGTCGGATCCGCCGACGAACTGGCCTTTCACGTACAGCTGCGGAATCGTCGGCCAGTCGCTGTAATCCTTGATGCCCTGCCGGATCTCGGCGTCCTGGAGCACGTCGACGGTCTTGAACGGAACCTGCAGGTGCTCGAGAATCGCGACCGAGCGGCTGGAAAAGCCGCACTGGGGGAACAGCTCGGTCCCCTTCATGAAAAGGACGATGTCGTCGCTTCGAACGATCTCGTCGATCCGATCCTTTGCACTGGTCACTTCGGTATCTCCTCTGGCGCCGCCGTCTGCAGCTGCAGCGCGTGCAACTCCCCGCCCATTCGGCCGCCCAGCGCCGCATAGACGGCCTGGTGCTGCTGAACGCGCGAAAGCCCGGCAAAGCTGCCACTGACGATTCGAGCCGAATAATGCTCGCCATCTCCTGCGAGGTCGACGATCGTCACCTCGGCGTCAGGTATCGATGCCTTGATCAGCCGCTCGATATCGCTCGCGCTCATTGCCATTGCGCGGCCGCCTTACGACTGCTCCTGCATGATCTGCCGTTTCGCCTCGACCATCTTGTGGCCGATGGCTTCGCGGATCTCCGCATCGTCGATCTCGATCCCGGCGGCCGTCAGGTCGCCGAGCACCTTGCGGATCACGTCTTCGTCGCCGGCCTCTTCGAAGTCGGCGCGAACCACATCCTTCGCATAGCTCGCGGTTTCCTCTTCGGAGAGCCCCATCTTACGAGCCGCCCACTCACCAAGAAGCCGATTGCGTCGCGCCACGATCCGGAAATTCATCGCCTCGTCGTGCGCGAACTTGGTCTCAAACGCCCGCTCGCGATCGTCGAATTGAGTCATTCGTCTGCCTTCCGTTGATTTGGATGCGAGATAGGGGCGCGCGACTGGTCCGTCCAGCGGGCTTTCGGCGAGTGAAAGCGAAGTCAGGCCGCGGCGACGCAGCGGCGGAGCGCGGCCTCGACGATCCGGCCCAGGAACAGCAGCAACTCGGAGCCATGGCTGTTGCCGATCTCGAGCTCGGCCCGCTGGCCAAGCGCCAGCAAGCCAGCCGGATAAGGCGCCCGCGAATCGATTCGGATCAGGGCTTCGGCGCGGATTCCGTCCGCCTGCGACGGACCGAACAAGGCGTGCCCGGATGACACCGTTCGCACTTCGACCGGCGGCGCGCGGCGAAGCATTCGCTCCACGAAGCTTGGCTCGACCGGCTCAATTCCACTCGAATCCGCCCGGAAGCCGCTGTCGCCGACGATCAGCGCGATTGCGGCAACGTCGATTCCGAGGATGTCGGGCCAACGCCCGGTCACGACCGCGAGAAGCTCGTCAATCGAGGCCGCTCCGACCGCCTCCAGCGCAGCGGCATGAATCGTCGCCACGGCTCCGCAATGACCGCGAGCAAATGCGATCAGGTCCTCGTTGGATTCCTCGATCGCGCCGAGCCGCTCGCGTAGCCGGGCGACGGCATGCGCCTCGAATTGAATCACCTGGGCCATCGCTCGGCCATAGCTTTGGAGCGGTTAATTTCCTGTGGTCACAACCCCTCGTGCGGCGTATCGTCGCTTTGCATATTTTCGCTGGAGGGTACTCAAAATGTTGGGTTTGTTGTTCGCCGGCGCCGTCGTCGCCGCCACTCCGACCACGCCGCAGCCGTGGTTCGAGTTCGAGGATTATCCGATGAAGGCGTTCGAGAAGAAGCAGGAAGGCGTCACGCAGTTCGAGCTGCTGGTCGCTCCCGACGGCAAGATCGCCGACTGCAGGGTGACTCAGTCGAGCGGATCGGAGGAGCTCGACAAGACGACCTGCTATCTCGCCAACAAGCGGGTGCAATTCCGAGCTGCGCGCGGCCCCGATGGCCAGGCGGTCTACGGCGTGTTTCGCAGCCAGGCGGTGTGGGCGCTGCCCGAACGCACGATCAAGGCCAACCCCGGGCCCGACCTCGAAGTGAACATTAACAAGCTTCCGGCCGGCACCGGCGAGCCGCCGGTGGTCAAGCTCGCTTATGCAGTGGACCCGCAGGGCAAGGCGTCGTCTTGCACGATCATGCCTTCGTCGGTGAAACAGCCCGACATCCTGGTCGAGCTCGGTTGCAAGGAGCTGCTGTCGAAGGCCAACCAGCCGGTCGTCGGCCCGGCCGGCCAGCCGGTCGCCGCGGTGAAGACCGCCGCGGTGCGATTCAACCCTGGCGGCTGACCTCTAGCCAATCCGCTGACCGGTCGCTTCCCAGTCCTTGAGGAAGGCGGCGAGGCCGGCATCGGTCAGCGGGTGCTTGAACAATTGGTGGATGATCTTGGGCGGCGCCGTCATGACGTCGGCGCCGATCTTCGCCGCTTCGACGACATGCATCGGGTTGCGCACCGACGCGACCAGGATCTGGGTCTCGTAATCGTAATTGTCGTAGATCATCCGGATGTCGGAGATCAGTTCCATGCCGCTTGCGCCGACATCATCGAGGCGGCCGACGAACGGCGAGATGAACGTCGCTCCCGCCTTGGCCGCAAGCAGCGCCTGGGCGGCCGAGAAGCACAAGGTGACGTTGACCATGGTGCCGTCGCCGGTCAGCGCCTTGCAGGCCTTGAGCCCGTTCTCGGTCAGCGGCACCTTGACCGCGATATTGTCGGCGATGCTTCGAAGCACCTCGGCCTCGCTCATCATCCCGTCATAGTCGAGCGCGACAACCTCCGCGGAAACCGGGCCGCTGACGACCGCGGCGATCTCGCGAACCACTTCGACGAAGTCGCGCCCCGCCTTGTGCACCAGCGACGGATTGGTGGTGACGCCGTCGAGCAGGCCGGTCGCGGCGAGGTCCCTGATCTCTGCGATCTCAGCGGTGTCGGCGAAAAATTTCATGATGGTCCTTTAGGATATTTGCCGCCGGATAGCGCGTGCGACACAAGCAGTCATCTGATTCGGGGGTGAGGCGAATGGACGAGCATGTGCGTGTCGAGCGGCTCGACGATGTTCTCGCCATCACCCTCGCCCGTCCAGACCGCCGCAACGCCATCACCGTCGCCATGTATGCGGCGCTTGCCGAAGCCATAGAGAGCGCGGCCGACGACGATCGGCTTCGCCTGATTACGATCCGCGGCGAAGGGCAGGACTTTACCGCCGGCAACGACCTCAACGACTTCATCGCCGAATTGCCGCGAATTTCGGACGATATCCCGGTGTGGCGGTTGTTGCGGGCGCTGGCGCGCAATCAGGTGCCGCTGGTCGCCGCGGTGCAGGGCAATGCGGTCGGTATCGGGACGACGATGCTGCTTCACTGCGACCTGGTCATCGCCGCCGAGAGCGCGCGATTCTCACTGCCGTTCGTCGACCTCGGGCTGGTCCCCGAGGCGGCCAGCTCGCTGATTTTGCCAAGGCTGGCCGGCCGCCGACTCGCCGCGCGCTATCTCCTGCTCGCGGAACGGTTCGGCGCCCCCGAGGCGCTCGATGCCGGAATCGTCAGCCATGTCGTTGCCGACTCCGGCCTCGAGAGCGCGCTGGCCGACCTCACCGCCAGCCTTCTCGCCAAGCCGGCCGAGGCCTTGCGAGCGACCCAAAGGCTGCTTCGGACCGGCTCGACCGAGGAAATTCTCGAGCGCATGAAGCTGGAGGGCGACCATTTCACGGAGCGGCTTCAGTCAGCCGAGGTCAGGGAAGCAATCGCGGCCTTCTTCGCCAAACGCACCGGCAGCTGAGCCGGCTAGGCGCTTTCGGCGATCCACACCCGCTTTGATCGGGAGACGGTGATGGTCGGTCCGGGAAAGATCAGAAGGTCGGTCGGCTGTGTGTACCTAACAACGAGATCGTAATACTCGCTGCCGTCGGCGGTGCCCGGTTCCGGCTCTTCGATGACGAATTCGCCAGGTCCGATGCCGTAGACCGCATCGGTCATTTTCTGCTTCACGTCATCGACATTGACGCCCTCTTCCGACCACAGCGTCGCCGACCTGGCGCCCTCACCCAGCGCGTGCTGGATTCCCGACATCGCCCGGAACACCAGCCCGAATTGGACGATCATCCAGATCAAAGTGATCAGGATCGGAAGGGCGAAAGCCATTTCGATGACCGCAGCGCCGTCCTCATTGCGGATGAGCTTGCGGATTTTCATTGCGTCCTCACCCCTGCCGTTGCCGTCAGGTCGTAGTCGCCGTCGCCGCCGGTTCCCCAGTGAATAGGGAACATCGGCGTGTAGGTGTCGACGACGGTCACGTTCAGGTAGCGCGCTTCCCGGTCGTCTTCGTCGCAAGTGAGCGCGTCGAACTCGGCGACATCGTCGCTCTCGGTCGGGGTTCGGCTGCCGTCCTCGGCGACGCACTCGAGCCGATAGCCGACCGTGACGTCTGCGGTCGTAACCCGCCCGGTCGCGCACGTGCCGTCTTCATTTTGACCGTTGACCTGGCAGACCGCCTCGTCCTGAAGCGTCTCGGCAACGGTCGAGGAGCCGGTCGTCTGCATCACTTTCTCAACGGCCCGCTGCGCCGCCTGCTCGAGCTCGAGCTTCTGGCCGTAAGCGATGCTGATGTCGGCAATGCCGATGACCATTGTCGCCAGGATCGGCGCCAGCAGAGCCAGCTCAACGGTGACCGAGCCGCGGCGATCGCGGATGCAATGCTTGCAGAGCCTGATCACGCGACCAGCCTCACCCTGCGGACAC
>CAMPJH010000133.1 GCA_946886845.1 uncultured Sphingomonas sp.
CGGTCCCGGCGCGCAGCGTGCGCACCTCGGTGGCATCGCCCGACGGACCGGCCCGAAGTATCGTATCGATCGCGACGCTCGCGCCCGCGGCTGCCGCCGCCGGAGCCGCCGCTTTCGGGACCGATGCGATGACGCTGCTTTGCGCCGACAGCGCGTTGAACGCCATCACGAACGCTTCGACGAGCATCTTGCCGTCCTTGCTCTTGGCATAGCCCGCGGCATTGGCGCCGGCGGTCCAGGCGTTGCCGCCGCCGAAGGTCAGGCTGCTCTTGGTCACGGTGCCCGAGCCGGTGGCGATGGCCATGCCGCTCGCCGGGCTCAGCAACTTGATGCCCGCCGCGAGCTTCTTCTTCTTGCCGCCGAGGCCGCCGAACGCGCCGAGCAGGGCGCCGCCGACGGGAACGCGCGACAGCACGCTGCCCGCCAGCCCCGAGCGCACGAGGCCCTCGGTTACCGCGGTCTTGGCGAGGTTGACCGACTGGTCGACTTCCTCGCTATCGCCGGCGACCACGTTCATCAGAAAGTCGGCCGGCTGGCCGCTTGCCGCGTTGTGCGGCGTGAAGCAGCCGGATTCGAGCGCCAGAGTGTTGATCAGCTCGCGCGGCGAGCCGAGGCCGTAGTCCGACCAGCCCTGGGTGTCGCCTTCGACCACGGCGATGGTGCCGAGGCTCTGGGCGCACTTCTGCAACTGGACCGGTGCGTCCTTGGCCGCGGCCGGCATGGCGGCCGACGCGGCAAGCGCGGCCATGGTGAGCGTGACGAAAGACTTGTTCATTTCCTGCATCCCCCTGTGTGGAAAACCGCCGTGACCTTCGGTGAAAAGGTCGCGGCGGCCCACACACTTCGGCTGTCACAAGTATGACGAAGGCCGTTAGGAACCCCCCGCGTGGGGCTGGGGGGCGCCCGCACCGCCGAAGGTGATCATTCCGCCAAGCCGTGCTTCGACGTCCGCCGTGCCGAGTTCGCGCGTCGCTGCCGAGGTTGCGGAAGGTTCGGGAACAGCGAGGGTCGCGGCGCCACCGGCTCCGCTCCAGCGCGCCCAGTCGGCCATGCCCACATCCGCCGCAGGCACCGCCTCGGTCATGTAGCTGGCGGTTCCGGCGCCCGGCGCCGAGAAGATCGCGAGGCCGCTGGCCATGATCGTGGCCGAGAGACTGGTGTCGAGCACGTTCATCGCCACGCCGGCGTAGGCGCCGTTGGCGCCGTACAGCGCTCCGCCGATATTGACGAGGCAGCTGGCGGAGCAGGCGCCGCCGCCCGCCGCGATCGTTCCGCTGGTGCTGGTGAAAGTTCCGCCGAAGGTCGGACCGCCGCTGCCGGTGGTCAGGTTGACCTGGCTTTGCGAAGGATCGGCGGCACCGCCTGCAGTGGCGACTGCCCAGCTCTTCCCGCCGACGGCCATCGACAGATCGTATCCCACCTTGCTGGTGGCGCCGAACAGGATCGCGAGCGAGCCGTCGACCGTGCCGGGCGCCGAACCCTGGTTGTCGGTGGCCGAGGTCGTGGCACTCAGCGTGTAGTCGACCTTGCCTGTCGGCAGGGTCGTCGTGGGCGTGCCGGCCATCACGTGGAAGCCGCCGTTGGCCCCGACGGTGATCGTCGAATTGCCGAACAAGCCGTTGTTAGTGACGCCTCCGCCCGTCCAGCGCGCCCAGGCGATGTCGCCATAGTCGCCCTTCTCCACCACTTGCGCGGTGCCCTTGCTGATCGTCCCGAGAAGCGAGGTGAAGCTCGTCAGGCCGCCGTCTTCGAGCGTCGCGCTGCCGCCGAAGCCGCTGACCAGCGAGCCATCGGCATAGGTGTAATAGGTGATCGAGTTGCGCGTCCCGGTGAAATCGCCGCTTGGGCTCGGGGTCGGGGAGGGAGTCGGCGTGGGGGTCGGCGTCCCGCTCCGCGCCGGTCCCGACTGGAAGATCGCCGCCCCGACCAGGCTCTTGCCCGCGACCGGAACATACCCTTGGTAGGTCATGCCGACGGTGTCCTGGTTCTTCGCGAAGGAGCCGTAGACGCTGAATGAGCAGTCGGTCGCGCAGTTGCCCACGTTGTCGGTCGCGCCCTCGATGAAGCCGCTGAACGAGCCGTTGCCGTTGACGTTGATCGGGGTGGTCGTCTGGCTGGCGTTTGCGATCCCGCCAACGGTGGCGAAGCCGAACACGTAATCGGCGCCGCCGGTCGGCATGGTGATGGAGCCTTCCATCGCCAGCCGGTTCTGCGATCCGAACAGGATGGCCATCTGCGCGGCGAAGGTGCCCGGTGCGTAGGAACCGTTCGCGATTGTCGGCCTGGTCGCTCCGACCAGATAGTAGTCAATCTGCCCGCTTGTCGGCAGGACCGCCGCCAAGGGCCGGGCGAGCATGTAGTGGAACCCTTGGTTGGCGCTCATCGTGAAGACGTTGGCGCCCGAGTTCGTACCGCTGTGCCAGCGGCCGATCAGCGCATCCGCATTGCCGAAGATGTCGGATACCACGGCCGACCCGTTAGTCCGTGTGGTGCCCCCGTTCCGGGTGTAGCTGAGCAGTGCCCCGGTCGCGCCGTTCAGCGCGTAGTTGGTTGCCTGGAAGCCGCTCTCGCCGCCGGCGAAGGAACCGCCATTGAGCTGGCCGCCGACGACGAAATTGACGTTGGCGATCGGCGCGTCGAAGCCACCGACATAGCCGGCGAGCGGCGTCGGCGCGTCCGGCGGGTTGGTCGTCCCGCCGCCGTTGTTGACGGGAAGGCCGGCGAACTGGTCGGGATCCGCGCCCGTCTCGATGTAGGCGTAGTAGCCGACCAGGAACTGCAGGTAGGTCCCCGAAGCCGCGCCTTGCAGCACGCCGTATTGGTTGAGCAGCGCGAGGTAGGCCTCGATCTGCTCCTGCGTCAGCGCGGTGTAGGCGCTCGGCAAGCCACCCGCGAGCAGATAGCCGTAATAGGCCTCCAGCGCCGCGAGGTAGGACTGGTAGAACGGCAGCGCGGCGTAGGCATTGGCCGATCCGCCGCCGGCGATGAAGGCGTAATAATCGGCGAAGAACGCCGTCAGCTCGCCGTAAGCGGCAAAGCCGCCCGCGGCCTGCAACGCTGCAAGGTACGCCTGGATTTGCGATTGGGTGAGCCCGGTGTAGTCGGCCGGCAGACCGCCTCCCGCCAGGTAGGCATAGTATGCGTTAAGCGCGCTAACGTACCCGGAATAGAGCGGCAGGCCGGAGAAGCCATCGGCCGATCCGCCACCGACAAGGTGCGCAAAATAAGCGCTGAGGATCGACGCGTTGGCCCCGAGCAGCTCGGCAAGCCGGCCCGAGTTCTGCAGGATCGCGATGTAGGTCGCGAGGTCTTCGAGATCGCCCTCGGTATAGCCGCTCGGCAGGCCGCCGCCCTGGATGAACAGCGCATAGGCATTGAGCGCCGCCGCGAAGCTATCGAGGTTGAGCCCCGGAAGCTGGGCGAACAGGTTGGGATCGCCGCCGTCCTGAACGAAGGCGAGGTACTGCGCATAGAAACCGGCGCTGTCGCCGAGGAACGCCTCCAGCGCGCCCGCTTCCTCGAGCGCCGCGAGGTAGTCGAACAGCGCGTCGACGTCCCCCTCGTAGCCGTGCGGGAGCCCGCCGGCCTGGATGTACGCGAAGAAGGCGCTCAGCTGGCCGGCATAGCCGGCGAAGACGTTCGCGTTGAGCCCGGCATAGCCGTCGAGCGTGCCGCCCGCCTGGAGATAAGCGAGGTAGCCCGCGTAGAACTCCGCTTGGGCGCCGAGCACCTGCTCGAACAGTCCGCTCGCCTGCAGCGTTTCGAGGTAGGCGCGCAAGGTGGCCACGTCGATTGCGCCGTAGCCGCTCGGCGCGTTGCCCGCCGCAAGGTAGGCGAAATAGGCGTCGAGCGCCGTGCGGTATTGCGCCGTGAAGGCGAAGCCGCCGTTGGCGAGATAAGCCTGGAGCAGCGCACGGTTGGCCACGCTCAACTGCGCCAGCAGCCCGCTGTCGTTGAGGAATGCGATGTAGGCGTCGAGCGTCGCCTGTGTCGCGCCGGTGAACGCCGCTGGATCGCCGCCGGTCCTGAGATAGGCGAAGTAGGCGTTGACCAGGTTGGTGTAGTTCCCGGCGAAGAGATCAGGATTCCCGCCGTCCTGGAGGAACGCGAGATAGGCCTCGACCAGCGCGCGGTTGGAAGAGGAGAGGCTGCCGAAGCCGCTCGTCTGGCCGAGGTAGGCGATGAAGACGTTGATGTCGGCAAGGCTGGCTGCCTGGAAACTCGACGGTAACGCGCCCGCGCGCACCAGGTCGAGGTACTGCGTCAGGAAACCGGCGTAAGCGGAGAGGAAGTTCGCCCCGCTGCCGCCAGCGGCGAGATGACCCAAGTAGGTGCGGATGATGTCGGCCCCGGCGCCCGGGAACGGACGCCCGCCGTAGAGGCCTTCGAGCTCTGCGGCATAGCCGACGAGCAGCGCGAGATCGCCCGACGGGAAGCTCGCCAGATCGGGGTTGCTTGAGGCCGCTTCGACCCGGCGCGCCGCAGTGATCACATCGCCCGACACGCCGGCTGCGGCAAGCGCGTCGCCCAACGTGACCGGCACGCCGTTCTCGGCGGCGGCGGCGGGTCCGCCCTCGCTCATGTCGGCCA
>CAMPJH010000134.1 GCA_946886845.1 uncultured Sphingomonas sp.
GGACCGCGGCGACCTTCGCCTCGAACGGCGCCCAGTCGTCGCGCTCGGCGATCGCAGCCCAGATCGCCTCGACCTCGTCGATGTGCATCGAGCAAGGCTCTGGGTCCGACCAATAAGCATGGCGGGGCGGCCGTTCGCGGCCGGCCAGCTTCGCCGCGAGCGTGCGGAACTCGTCCGCCGGATATTTTTCGGCGCCCGGGTCGCGGCCTCCGCGCCAGTCGAAGAAGATCCGGTCGATCGTCGCGCTGCGGGTTTCGAGCGCGGCCGCGAGCGCCGACGCAAGCTCGGCGTCCAATTGCTCGTCTTTCGGTTCGACCCCGAGCCGCCAGAGGAGCGCCGCGACGATCGCTCGTTCGAACCTGTCGCCCCAGCGCGCCAGCTCCTCCGACAGCGGCGGAGCCTCCGTGATTAGTGACAGGCAGCCGGCGAGCTGCGCCAAGTCCCACTGGATCGCCTCGGGCTGGCGGCCGAAGGCATAGAGGCCGTAATGGTCGAAATAAGCGGCGGTGAAATCGCCATCCCAAAGCGGCGTGAAGCGCCATGGCCCGTAATCGAAGCTCTCGCCGGTGACATTGATATTGTCGCTGTTAAGGACGCCGTGGACGAAGCCGGCGGCCATGTAGCTGGCGGCGAGCTTTGCGGTCGCCTGCGAAACCAAGGCGAACAACCGAAGCGCGTTTTCCGCCTCATCGCCTGCCGGCGCTTCGCCATAGAGGTGCTCGAGGCAATAGCGGACGAGCCGGTTGATCGCGCCCGTATCCTTGAGGAACGCCTGCCGCTGGAACGTGCCGATGCGGATGTGGCCGTGGCTGAGCCGGGTCAGCACCGACGATCGGGTCGGCGACGGCTCGTCGCCGCGGATCAGCTGCTCGCCGGTCTCGAACAGAGCGAAGCTCTTCGACGTGTTGACCCCGAGCGCTTCGAGCATCTCGGTCGCCAGGATCTCTCGGACGCCGCCTTTCAGGGTCAGCCGGCCGTCGGCGCTTCGGCTGTAGGGCGTCTGGCCGGACCCTTTGGTGCCGAGGTCGAGAAGGCGACCGCGATCATCGCGAAGCTGGGCGAACAGGAAGCCGCGGCCATCGCCGATATCGGGGTTGTAAACGCGGAACTGGTGGCCGTGATAACGCAGCGCCAGCGGCCGCTCGAGGTTGCCGGACAACGGCTCGAAGCGGCAGAAATGCGCCGCCCACTCTCCGTCGGACAGGCCGCCAAGCCCGACCGTTTCCGCCGCCCGCCGGTTGAGAAATCGCGGCGTGCATTCGGGAAAGCGCGCCGCTTCGACCACGTCGTAGAAGCCGTCGCCAAGCTCGAGGATCGGGCAGGATTGCGGCGCCGCCATGCACCCGCGATAGGGGACCCGAGCAGTGGGGGAAACCGCAAATGGCCGCTTGGCAAGACCGGTACTGGACCAGCCGCGATGGGCTGCAGCTGCACTATCGCGACTATGCCGGTACGGCCGACCGGCCGCCGATCCTTTGCCTCCACGGACTCACCCGGAATGCCCGTGATTTCGAAAATCTGGCCGACCGGCTCGCCGGCAAATGGCAGGTGATCGCCGTCGATTTCCGCGGCCGTGGGTTGAGCGAGCACGACCCGCTGCCGAGCCGTTACATGCCGCCGACTTACGCCGCCGACGTCCTCCAGCTGCTCGACGAGCTCGGCATCGACCAAGCGGTATTCGTCGGCACCTCGCTCGGCGGGCTGACGACGATGATCGTCGCAGCTTTCGCTCCGCAGCGGATCGCCGGCGCGATTCTCAACGACGTCGGCCCCGAACTGTCCGCGGAGGGCATCGAGCGGATCGGCGGCTATGTCGGCAAGCCGCTGCTGTTCAGCGACTGGGACGATGCGGCGGACCAGCTCTCGGCCAAATATGGCGACGTCCATCCGGGCTACGGCCGGGCCGAATGGCTGCGCTATGCGAAGCGGATCTGCCGTGAGACCGCGCGGGGCGTCGAATTCGACTATGACATGGCGATCGCCGAGCCGTTCCGGCAAATGGATCCGCACACCGCTTCGGCCGCCGCGGCGTGGCCGATGTTCCGGGCGCTCGCCGGACGGCCGGTGCTGATCCTGCGCGGCGAGCACAGCGACCTGCTCTCACCCGAAATGGCGGCCAGGATGCGCGACGCGATCCCCGGCGCCGAGCTGGTCACCGTCGCCAATGTCGGCCACGCGCCGGACTTCGACGAGCCGCAGTCGATCGCGGCGGTCGATCGCCTGCTGAAGCGGGTGCTCGAAGCTAGCCGCTAATCCGCTTGAGCTTGGCGAGCGCCGGCCCGTCCGGCTCGTCCGGCGCTATGGTGGCGGCGAACTTGCCGTTGCGATCGAACAATAGCGCGGTTGCCGTGTGGTCGACCGTATAGTCGCCGCTTTCGTCCGGAACCTTCTGCGAGAATATCCCGTAGCGCTCCTTCACCTGGTCGACTTGCGACGGCGATCCGGTCAGGCCGATGATCGGCCCGCCGAATGCCCGCGCGTAGCTGCCGACTTCCTTGGGCCCGTCGCGCTCCGGATCGACGGTGACGAAGACGATATTGAACGCCTGGTCGCCGCGGCCGAGGTCGTCGCGCAGCTTGACCAACCGCTGGAGCGTCGTTGGGCAGACGTCGGGGCAGTGGGTGAAACCGAAGAAGATCGCGAATGGCTTGCCGGCGAGGCGGCTGCTCGGGAACGGCCGGCCGTCTGCGCCGACCAGGGTAAACGGACCGCCCAGGCTGGCCGGGGTGACGGTCAGCTGATTGCCGCGGTCGGATTGCGGCGGCCGAAAGTAGAGGAAGGCGAAACCGGCGAGCGCCAGGACGACCAGGATCCAGATCAGGATTCGGACTTGCCTCACCGCTCCTCTCCGGAGCGGACCGTTGCAACCACGACACGCTCGCCCGAACGCTCGAAGGCCAGCTCGAGCGGCAGCCGCTCTCCTGCGCCGAGCGGCCGGCGAAGGCCAGTGATCATGACGTGGATCGCGGCGGGCTTGAGCTCGATCGCGGAATTGGCCGGAATGTCGAGCGCGTCGAGCCGCCGCATGCGCATCACGCCTCCGTCCATCGAAGTCGAATGGAGCGACGCCTCGCCGGCGGGGCTGGAGATACGAACCAGGCGATCGCCGCCGCCGGTGTTGGCGATCGTGAAATAGGCCGCCGTCGCCGACTGGCCGGGCAACGTCGCCCGAGCCCATGCCGAGTCAAGGGTGATGGCGGGCGCCGGGCCTTCGCTACTGCACGCGGCGAGCAGGAGCGCCGCGAGCACTGCTCCAATCCGCATCTGACTCAACCGCCGCTTGCCATGTCTGACGACGAAAACCTGAATATAGGTGGAGGCCCGAGCCGGAATCGAACCGGCGTGCAAGGATTTGCAGTCCTCTGCGTAACCACTCCGCCATCGGGCCGGAGCCAAGCCATGTCGGGGCCTTTGCGCGTCCGGTCAAGGCCATTCACCGCCTTGATCGCTTGGGAAATTTCGACCAACGGGGGGAGCAGCGGCTTGGCGATGCTGGCCGCTGCCGATAAAGCAACCTTGCATCCCCACTGTATTAGCGGCATATAACAGTTGATGACGGTTCACGCTCCAATCCCGGATTTTGCCGCCGCTCGAGCGTCGATGGTCGACGCGCAACTGCGACCGGAAGGGGTCAACTATCCGCCGGTCCTGGAGGCGATGGCGCGAGTGCCGCGCGAGCGCTTCGTCGCCGAACGGGCGCGGCCGCTCGCTTATATCGACCGCTCCGTTGCGATGGGCGCAGGGCGGATGCTGTCGGCATCGCCGGTGCTCGGCAAGCTGCTGACGGAAATGACTCCGCTGGCCGGTGAGCGGGCGCTCGTCGTCGGCTGCGGCACCGGATATTCGGCGGCAGTGCTGACGGCGATGGGTCTCGACGTCATCGGCCTCGAATCTTCGGCCGAGCTCGCCGCCCGGGCGCGCGACAACGGCATCGCGGTGGTCGAAGGGCCGCTCGAATCCGGCTGGGCGAAAGGCGCGCCCTACCCGCTCATCCTGATCGACGGCGCGATCGAACATCTTCCCGACGCGATCATCGCCCAGCTGACGGCGCACGGCCGGCTTGGAACCGCACTCGTCGACAGCGGCATCTGCCGGCTGGCGATCGGCCGCAGGGCTGGCGACGGATTTGGGCTGCTCACCATCGCCGACGCGGCGGCAGCGGCTTTGCCGGGCTTCGCCAAGCCGCGGACATTCACCTTTTGAACTTCGGAGTAACCGTGTCCCGTTCCCGCTCGATCCTGATCGGAAGCCTGATCGCCGCGCTTTATGCCGGCACGGCTTCGGCCGACACTTTGCGCGAAGCGCTCAACATGACTTATCGCACCAACCCGACCTTGATGGCGCAGCGGGAGGCGCTTCGGGCGACCGATGCGGCCGTTGCCATCGCGCGCGCCGGTGGACGACCGCAGATCAACGCCACCGCGGGCCTCAACCGCGACCTTGCCCGTAGTGGAGTCCTCGACGTCGGCGGCAACGGACCGGACCTGTCGGTCGGTGTCGACCTCGCTTACCCCCTGTTCCAAGGCGGCAGGGTCAAGAACGCGAT
>CAMPJH010000135.1 GCA_946886845.1 uncultured Sphingomonas sp.
CCTCAACAGCGCATCCATCAGCTCGGGCGATGCCGCCAGGCCCTGGTTGAAGGTCCGGGCGATCGCCTCGACATCGCCGCTCGCCCAGCTTTGCAGCATTCCGGAAAAATCGTTGCTCATGGTTTGCGGGTTTTCGATCGCCCCTTCGAGGAGGGCGCGCTGGGCATTTTGCGGCAGCGTGTCGAAAAAGCCGAGCTGCTCGCCATTCGTCTCGAGCTGGCCGACCGGCTTTCCGGCGGCGGCAAAGGCGGTCCGAAGCGTCTGTTCGACGCCATGCTCGCCATGCAGCCCGAGCGACTTGAACTGGACGCCGAGCAGGGTGAAAGCGGCCGCCCAGGTCTCCATCCGATCGAAGACGTGGCGAGGAACGCCGCTGTTGGCGATCGCCGCTTCGAGCAGCGGCCGCTTGGCGGGATGGATCCGGCTGGCGAGCGGCAGCAGGCCGGGAGAGAAGCCGAGCCTGGCCAGCTCGGCGGCGAGGACCCGCGGGTTCTGCTGGTCGACGATCGTCTCGACGTACAGCGTGTCGGAGCTGGCGATCGCCTTTTCCATGGCCCGGGTGCGCCACGGATAATTGGTCGGAAGCAAATGGATCGTCCCGAACAAATAGATTTTGGTGTCGGGGTCGGAGACCTCCCACAGCGCCGGCTTGGCCGCCGCGGCCATCGCCGGCGGAGCGGCAAAGGCGGTCGCGGCCAGACCGAGAAAGGCGAGTGTGCGTCTCAGGAATTTGCGAACCATGTCCCGCCCTTGGCCAGTGAAGGTTGAACGCGGCATGTAGGAATGCGGGGCCAACGCGTCCACTTGCCCGCTTTCCCGGCATGGGCCAAAGCCGCGAGCAATCGAGCATATGGGGCCACACGTGCCGTTGACGTTCCAGGACCTGATTTTGACGCTGCACCGCTATTGGGGCGCGCAGGGCTGCGTGCTGATGCAGCCGTACGACCTTGAGATGGGGGCCGGCACCTTTCATCCGGCGACCGTGCTTCGGGCGCTCGGTCCGGAGCCGTGGAAGTGCGCGTTCGTCCAGCCGTGCCGGCGGCCGACCGACGGCCGTTATGGCGAGAACCCCAACCGGCTCGGCCATTACTACCAGTATCAGGTGATGCTGAAGCCGAGCCCGCCCGACCTCCAGCAGCTCTATCTCGGCAGCCTCGACGCCATCGGCATCGATCCGCTCAAGCACGACATCCGCTTCGTCGAGGACGATTGGGAGAGCCCGACGCTCGGCGCCTGGGGGCTCGGCTGGGAAGTGTGGTGCGACGGGATGGAGGTGACCCAGTTCACTTACTTCCAGCAGGTCGGCGGCTTCGACTGCAAGCCGGTATCGGGCGAGCTGACCTACGGGCTCGAGCGGCTGGCGATGTACATCCAGGGTGTCGACAATGTCTTCGACCTCGATTTCAACGGCGCCGGAGTGACCTACGGCGACGTCTTCCTCGAGAATGAGCGCGAGCTGTCGAAGTGGAACTTCGAGGTGGCGGACACCGAGATCCTGTTCGACCAGTTCAAGAAGGCGGCGGCGGAGTGCGAGAATGCGCTGTCCGCGAAGCTGCCGATCCCCGCCTATGAGCAGGCAATCAAGGCGAGCCACATCTTCAACACGCTGCAGGCGCGCGGCGTCATCTCGGTCGCCGAGCGCCAGGCCTATATCGGCCGGGTCCGCGACCTCGCCAAAGGCGCCTGCGCGGCGTGGATGGACGCCAACGGGTGGGCCGAATGAGCCCTGCCAAAAACGCGACCGCCGATTTCCTGCTCGAGCTGCGATGCGAGGAAGTCCCGGCGCGGATGCAGGCCGGCGCGCGCAACGATCTCGCGCGGCTGTTCGCCGAGGAGCTCGGCCGGGCGGGGCTGTCGAGCGAGGCGATCGATGTCTTTTCGACGCCGCGGCGGCTGGCGCTGATCGCTCGCGCGGTCCCGCTCGAGACCGCCGCCCGAAGCGAGGAGATCAAGGGGCCTCGGGCTTCGGCCCCTCCGCAGGCCGTCGACGGCTTCCTTCGCAAGACCGGGCTCGAGCGCGATCAGCTCGAGGAGCGCGACGGGGTCCTGTTCGCGGTGGTGGAGACTGCCGGGCAGCCGACCCGCGACCTGCTCGGGCCGATGGTCGAGCGGATCGTCCGCGACTTTCCCTGGCCAAAGTCGATGCGCTGGGGCGCCGCCTCGGCCAGCACCGCATCGCTGCGCTGGGTGCGGCCGCTGCACGGCATCGTCGCGCTGCTCGGCGAGGATATCGTGCCGCTGTCGATCGACGGAATAGAGGCGGGGGCGACGACGGTCGGCCACCGCTTCCACCATCCAGGTCCAATCACCGTCGGCGGCGCCGGCGATTATGCCGAGAAGCTCAAGGCCTGCCACGTCATCGTCGACCAGGAGGAGCGCGAGCGGATTATCCGCGACGGCGCGGCGAAGGCGGCGAAGAAGGCTGGCCTCACGTTGGTCGAGGACGAGGGCCTGGTGGTCGAGAATGCGGGGCTGACCGAATGGCCGGTGCCGCTGCTCGGCCGGTTCGACGCCGATTACCTCGACGTCCCGCGCGAGGTGATCGTGCTGACGATGCGGTTGAACCAGAAATATTTCGCCTGCACCGGCAAGGATGGCGCGCTCGCTCCCGCGTTCGTCTGCATCGCCAACATCGACGCCAACGACGGCGGCAAGGCGATTATCGAAGGCAACCGCCGGGTACTCGCCGCCCGGCTCGCCGACGCCCGCTTCTTCTGGGAGCAGGACCTCAAGGTGCCGCTCGAAGAGCAGGCGAAGAAGCTTGAGGGAATCGTATTTCACGAGAAGCTCGGAACAGTCGCCGATAAGGCCGAGCGCGTTGCCAAGCTGGCTCGCTGGCTGGCCGAGATGGATATTGTTCAGGGTGCCGACCCTTCGCAGACTGAACGCGCAGCGCGGCTTGCACGCGCAGACCTTGTCACCGGAATGGTCGGCGAGTTCCCCGAGCTCCAAGGAGTAATCGGCGGCTACTTCGCCGCAGCCCAAGGCGAGCCGGGCGCAGTCCACGATGCGATCCGTGACCATTACAAGCCAGTGGGGCAGGCCGACGAGGTGCCGACGAAGCCGGTGACGGTGGCAGTCGCACTAGCGGACAAGCTGGACAGTCTCATCTGCTTCTTCGCAATCGGCGAGCGCCCGACGGGGTCCAAGGATCCTTTCGCGTTGCGACGGGCCGGTCTTGGGGCGATCGCAATCGTCGTGACGAACAAGCTTCGCCTGCCTTTCGGCACAGCGATTCAAGCTTGGCTCGATATGTTCGATCCCGGTCGCAATGGACCTGCCGATCTAACCGGCCAGCTTCAGGACTTCTTCGCCGAACGCCTCAAGGTCCAGCAGCGCGAGGCCGGGGTTCGGCACGATTTAATTGACGCCGTGTTCGCGCTAGGCGGCGAGGATGATCTCGTGCGGCTGCTGGCGCGAGTTCGGGCGCTTCAGGATTTTGTCGAGACTTCGGACGGGGCCGACCTGCTGACCGCCTACAAGCGAGCGGCGAATATCTTGAAGAAAGAAGAAGGAAGCTGGACCCATGACCGGAACGGCACTGTCCCCCAGACAGTGCCGCATGCCGGTCATCAAGTCCGGGGTGACGAAATTGCGGAACAGGAACAGGCGCTAATCGCCGCGCTCGACAAAGCCGAACCCAAGGCGGCGGCCGCAATCGACAAGGAGAATTTCACCGCGGCCATGGCGGCGCTCGCCAGCCTGCGCGGGCCGATCGACGCCTTCTTCGATAAGGTGACGGTCAACGACCCCGACAAAGCGAAGCGGGCGCGGCGGCTCGACCTGCTGATGCGCTTCCGCGACGCGGTTCATCGTGTCGCTGACTTCTCGAAGATCGAGGGCTAGTCTTTCTTCTCCGGCTGCTCGCGGTCCTTGCCCTTGATCGCGGCGCCGCGCAAGCTGTCGCGCTCGCGCCATTCCTTCTCGCGCTCGTCCCATTCGCGCTCGCGCTCGTAATGGCGCGCTTCGATCGCCTCGCGGTCCTGGACCTCCTGGCGATAGCGGCTTTTCCACTTGCGGCCGCTGCCGGCCAGCAGGAAGGCGCCGATCAGGAAGCCGAGCGCGAACACCAGCGCCAGGATCACCCATTGGTCGGAAGTGAATGCCACCATTGCCCAGGTCCTCGTCGCGATTGACTTGGACTACAGCGCGGTAAGCGCGATTCCGTTCCGCCCCCGCAACCTAGCGGTTGAGGAAGTTGTCGCTGATTGAGCAGGCCGCCGGGCCGAGAATGACGACGAACAGGGTCGGCAGGATGAACAGGATCAGCGGGATCGTCATGATCGCCGGAAGCCGGGCCGCTTTCTCCTCGGCGCGCATCATCCGCTCGTTGCGGAACTCGGCCGACAGCACGCGCAGCGCCGAAGCCAGCGGAGTGCCGTATTTCTCGGTCTGGATCATGGTCGTGACGACGCCGCGGACCGCTTCGAGGTCGACCCGGCTGGCGAGGTTCTCGAACGCCTGGCGGCGCTCGTTGAGGAAGCCCAGCTCGATCGCGGTCAGGCCGAACTCGTC
>CAMPJH010000136.1 GCA_946886845.1 uncultured Sphingomonas sp.
AGCGGCCGCTGACCGAGACGGTGCCGGTCGGCAACGGGGCGATGGACGACCGCACCTTCATCGAATGGGACAAGGACGACATCGACGAGCTCGGGATCCTCAAGATCGACGTGCTCGCGCTCGGAATGCTGACCTGCATCCGCAAATGCTTCGACCTGATCGAGCACCATCACGACGAACGGTTGGAACTGGCGACGGTCCCGGCCGAGGAGCCGGCGGTCTACGACATGCTATGCCGCGGCGATTCTTTGGGCGTCTTCCAGGTCGAGAGCCGGGCGCAGATGAACATGCTGCCGAGGCTCAGGCCGCGCTGTTTCTACGACCTCGTCATCGAAGTCGCGATCGTACGGCCGGGGCCGATCCAGGGCGACATGGTCCATCCCTATTTGAAGCGCCGCGGCGGCAAGGAACCGGTGACCTTCCCCTGCCCCGATCCCGAGCACGGCCCCCCGGACGAGCTCGAGAAAATCCTCGGCCGGACGCTGGGCGTGCCGATCTTCCAGGAGCAGGCGATGAAGGTCGCCATCGACGCCGCCAGGTTCAGCGCCGCCGAGGCCAACCAGCTGCGCAAAGCGATGGCGACCTTCCGGTCGAAGGGGAATATCGAGCTGTTGCAGGAAAAGATGGTCGGGCGGATGGTGAAGCGCGGCTACGACCCCGCTTTCGCCCAGCGCTGCTTCGACCAGATCAAGGGCTTCGGCGAATATGGCTTCCCCGAGAGCCACGCGGCGAGCTTTGCCCACCTCGTCTACGTGTCGAGTTGGCTCAGGTGGAAATATCCGGCGGCCTTCGCGGCGGCGCTTTTGAACTCGCAGCCGATGGGCTTTTACGCGCCCGCCCAGATCGTCCGCGACGCCCGCGAGCATGGCGTCGAAGTGCGCGAGGTCGACGTCAACCACAGCGACTGGGATTGCACTTTGGAAGCCCTCCCCCTCCCGCAAGCGGATGGGGGTCGGGGGGAGGGCTTGTCTTCATTTGCTCCAACAGACCCTCCCCTAGCCCCTCCCGCAAAGCGGGAGGGGGAATTGGCCATCCGCCTCGGCCTGCGCCAGGTGGACGGGCTGCATCGCGAAGCCGCCGAGCGCGTGGCCGAGGCGCGACCCTATGCCTCGGTCGATGAGCTTCTCGCGCGCGGGCGCGTGCCGGCGCACGCGATCCAGCGGCTCGCCGCCGCCGACGCGTTTCGTTCGATCGGGCTCGATCGGCGGGCAGCGCTATGGGATTCGCGGGCGCTCAAGCAGGCGCCGGACCTGCCTTTGTTCGCCTTTGCCGATGCCCGCGACGAGGGCTCGGAAAGCGCGCCGGCCGAGCTGCCGCAGATGCCGCTCGCCGAGCATGTCGTGAACGATTACCAGACCGTTCGGCTGAGCCTGAAAGCGCATCCGATGCACTTTCTGCGGGCGCATTATCGGGCGGCAAAGTTTATCACTGCGGAACAATTGCATTCGCTCCGCGATGGCAGGCGCCTGGCGATCGCCGGGGTCGTGCTGATCCGCCAGCGGCCGGGCACGTCGAAGGGCGTGGTCTTCATCACCATCGAGGACGAGACCGGGATCGCCAACCTCGTCGTCTGGCCAAAGGTGTTCGAAAAGCAGCGCAAGATCGTCATGGGCGCGCGGCTGATGGCGGTGCACGGCTTCGTGCAAAGAGATCCGGACAGCGACGTCATCCACGTCATCGCCCAACGCCTGGAAGACCATATGCATCTGCTGCGCCGCCTGAGCGACAATTCGCTGCCCTCGCTCGCCAATGGCGATCATCCGGGCAGCTGGAGCCCGCCGCCGCGGAGCCACCCGCGCGACGTCGAGGTCATCCCAAAGAGCCGCGATTTCCATTAGCGAATTAAGCTGTATGATCAGCGCCCTAACCGGGGAGGACCAGCCAATGTTCGCAATGCTCGCAATGACCGCGCTCGCGGCCGCACAATCGGCTCCGGCGCAGGCGGTCGAAGGCCGCTGGATAAACCCCAGCAAGACCGTCATCATCGCCATCGCGCCGTGCGCGCAAGCCCTGTGCGGAACGGTCGAATGGGCCACCGAGCAGGCGCAAGAGGATGCCAAAAAGGGCACTCCGAACCTTATCGGGACGCAGCTCCTCACCGAGCTCCAGGCCAAGGGTGACATCTGGCAGGGCAAGCTGTTCGTACCCGACCAGCGGCTGCACGCGACCGCCAAGATCGCGCCCGAAGGCGCCCAGCAGCTCAAGGTCTCCGGCTGCGAGATCGGGATCTGCAAATCGCAGGTCTGGACCCGCGCCGAAGGGCCGCTGCCGGCGGCCAAATAGGCAGTCGCCGTTCATCGGCAAGCAAGCTTGGCGCACCATTGCTGCCACAAAGCGCGGCTAAACCCGTGATTATGAAATGCATTCTGGTAACCGTCGCGGCGCTGGCAATGGCTTCGGACCCAGCCGCGGCCTCGGCCAAGGCGCCGATCGAGGGCCGCTGGAAGAACGGCAAGATGGAAGTCGTGATCGCGCCGTGCGGCCGGAACCTGTGCGGCACGGTCGTCAAGGCCTCGCCGATCCAGCAAAGGAAAGCCGAGCGCGGCAGCGGCACCGACCTGATCGGCGCGACCCTGATCAGGAATATCGAGAAGAACGGCCCGAACAGCTATCGCGCCGTCGTCTTCGTCGCCGATCGCAACATGCATGCCCGCGGTTCGATCCGGCAGGTGTCGCCGAACCAGCTGAAAGTGCGAGGCTGCGTGCTCGGCGTGCTCTGCAAGTCGAAGACCTGGGATCGGGTGCGCTAGGCGAGGAATTCCTCGCCGGCGCCGATCTCGCCGGCCAGCACTGCCGCCTGCAGCGCGGCCATGTCGTCGGCCCAATAGCGGTCCGAGGTGAAGCGCGGCGTGATCTCACGCACCTTTGAATGCACCTGCAGGAGCTTCGGCGAGGTCTTCAGCGGCGCGTGGAAATCCACGCCCTGCGCCGCCGCGATCAGCTCGACGGCGATCACGCCGGCGGCGTTGCGGGCGATCTGGCCCGCCTTGCGCGCGGCGATCGGCGCCATCGACACATGGTCCTCCTGGCCGGCCGAGGTCGGAATCGAATCGACGCTTGCGGGAAAGGCGAGGCTCTTGTTCTCGCTGACCAGCGCGGCGGCGGTGACCTGCGGAATCATCAGCCCCGAATTGACGCCGCTGTCCTCGGTCAGGAACGGCGGCAGGCCGCTCATCTTCGGATCGACCAGCACTGCCGTCCGGCGTTCGGAGATCGAACCGACCTCGCACAGCGCCATGGCGATCGTGTCGGCGGCGAAGGCGACCGGCTGGGCGTGGAAATTGCCGCCGCTGATCGCCGAATCCTCGTCCGGAAAGACAATCGGATTATCGGTGACCGCGCCAGCCTCGATCACCAGCGTCCGGGCGGCGTTGGCCAGTAGGTCGAGCGCCGCGCCCATCACCTGCGGCTGGCAGCGGAAGCTGTACGGGTCCTGGACCTTGCCGCAGCGCGCATGGCTGGGAACGATCAGACTGCCGTCGAGGAGTTTGGCGATCACGGCGGCAACTCGGATCTGCCCCGGCTGGCCGCGCAACTCGCTGATGCGGGGATCGAACGGCTTGATGCTGCCTTTGAGCGCATCGACCGATAGCGCGCCGGCGGCGACCGCGGCGCCGAACACCCGCTCGCCGGCGAACAAGGCATCGAGCGCAATGGCCGTCGACGCCTGCGTCCCGTTGATCAGGGCCAGACCTTCCTTGGGACCGAGTTCGAGCGGCTGCATTTTGAGTTTTTGGAGGGCGGCGGCGGCAGGCATCGCTTCGCCGCCGAGGTCAATGCACCCATGGCCCATCAACGCCGCAGTCATGTGCGCAAGCGGAGCGAGGTCGCCCGACGCGCCGACGCTGCCCTGCGACGGAATGACGGGCATGGCATCCTTGTCGAGCAGCGCCTGCAGCGCCTCGATCACGACTGGTCGAACCCCAGAATAGCCGCGTCCGAGGCCGAGCAGCTTGAGGACGATCATCAGCCGCGAAACATGGCGCGGCAGCGGATCGCCGAGCCCGGCGCTGTGCGACAGGATGAGGTTCGTCTGGAGCTCGGCGAGGCGGCCGTCGGGGATGCGCGTGTTGGCGAGCAGGCCGAAGCCCGTGTTGACCCCATACACCGTCTCGCCCCCGGCGACGATCCGCTCGACCGAGGCGGCGGACTCGGTGACCCGGCGCATCGACGCGTCGTCGAGCCGCGCAGACTCTCCGGCCCTCAGCTGACGAAGCTGGCCGAGCGTGACTTTTTCGGGGTTGAGCTTCACGAATTCACCATCGGCAGGTCCAGACCTTGCTCCTTCGCGCACGCGATCGCTTCGTCGTACCCTGCATCGGCATGGCGCATGACGCCGGTGGCCGGGTCGTTCCACAGCACGCGCTCGAGCCGGCGCGCGGCGTCGTCGGTGC
>CAMPJH010000137.1 GCA_946886845.1 uncultured Sphingomonas sp.
CGCGCGAGCAGCTTGTCGTCGCGATTGTAGCGGTCGGGCCGGAAGGCGACGCCATCCCTGGTCGGGGCGGCGGTGAAATAGGTGATGTAGACCGGCACCGGATCGGGCACGTCGACCCGCTCCTCCGGCGTCCCGCTGGGCTGTTGCGGCCTTCCGAACACCCACTTCTGCAGCCGGTGGGCGTCCTCGAGGCGGATGCAGCCATTGCTGATCCACCTTTTATCACTGGCAAACATCGGTTCTTCGGGATCGGGCACGTCGTGGAGGTAAATGCCGAACGCGTTGGGAATCATGAACTTCATGTCGCCCATAGAATTCCACGGCCCCGGACCGCGGCGGAGGCGAAGCGTGACCCTGCCGTCGGCGACCGCCTGCCAGTCGACCGTTGCCGGATCGACCAAGGTCGCCTCGTCTGTCCAGTCCGACAGCACCTGGTATTCGCGCTCCTCGAGATAGACGAGGCCCTGCTCGAGGACCCTTTTGGCGACGAGGTTGGCGGCAAGGTCGGGCGGCACGTTCCAATAGGGGTTGAGCTGGATGTAGCTCAATTCGGCGGCCATCATCGGGGTCTGGGTCTGACTGCTGCCGACGATGACGTTCATGCTGTCGACGACCTTGCCGTCTTCATACATGTAGAGCCGCGCCGCGCCGGCATCGACGAGGATGTAGCGATCCGTGTCGGCGGCGGTCGGAAGCCGGCGGGCACGCTCCATATTGAGGATGATGACCCGCTGATAATGCTCGGGCCCCAGGTTGAGCGAAGCGAGGGTGCCGTTGCCGACGATGCCGTCGGCCTTCATTCCGTGGGCGGCCTGATAGTCGCGGACGACCTTTTCGAGGCTGGCGTCGAATTGGCCGCCGGCGGGTAGACCGAGACGCTGCCGGAGCAGGCTGACGCGCGGGTCCTTCGAGCCCGGCTTCATCACCGCCCCTTCTGGGATCTGGACGTCCGGAAGCGATCCCCAGCGCTGCCGGTACTTCATCAACCCGCGGCGAAGATCGGTGTAGGTGTCGTTGACCGGGACGAACAGGTCGATCGGGGCGCCCGTCCAGTCCTCGAGCCCGAAGCTTTGCAGAAGCTCGTTGCGACGATCGATCTGCGGCTTGATCTCGGGATCGATGTAAATGAGGTCGACGCCCTGCTCGATGCTGGGCGGCAGGTCGATCGGTTCGATCGGAATATCCTGGCCGAGCGCAGGCGCGGAAAGGACGGCGGCGAGCGCCGTGCAAAGCTTGAAACCCACCTTCATCGGCCCAAGCCATACCGGCCCCACCTGAACCTTACCAGAATCCGTTATGTGTTCTTGCTTTGTTCTCGCGGCCGCGTAAATTGGGGCGATGCCAGTCGAGTCGACCCACGGCCGCGGGGCGACCCGCAACAGCACGCCGACGCGCTTTAACCTGAAGGAGCGGGTCGAGGAGGGCGAATGGCTCGACACGGTCGAGGCGCTCGACGGTAAGCCGAAGCGCCGGACCACGGTCACGATCGAGCATCCCAGGACGATCCTGACGCGCAACGCGTCGCCCGACATCGGCTTCGACCGCTCGGTCAACCCGTATCGCGGCTGCGAGCATGGCTGCATCTATTGCTTCGCCCGGCCGACCCACGCCTATCACGATTTGTCGCCGGGCGTGGATTTCGAATCGCGGCTGTTCGTCAAGCCGAGCGCCGCGGCGCTTCTCCACCAAGCGCTGTCCAGGCCCGGCTATCAGTGCGCGCCGATCGCCCTCGGCACCAACACCGACCCTTATCAGCCGATCGAGGAGCGCTGGAAGATCACCCGCAGCGTCATCGAGTTGCTGCTCGAGTGCAGGCACCCGTTCACCATCACCACCAAGTCGGACCGGGTGCTGCGCGACCTCGACATATTGAAGCCGGCGGCCGCGCTCGGCATCGCCTCGGTGGCGCTGTCGGTGACTTCGCTCGATCCCAAAATCAGCCGGATCCTCGAGCCGCGGGCGCCGGCCGGCCGCAAGCGGATCGAGGCGATCCGGCGGCTCAACCAGGAAGGCGTGCCTTGTTACGTGGCGATCGCGCCGGTGATCCCGCAGATCACCGACCATGAGCTCGAGCATATCGTCGAAGCGGCGGTCGAGGCCGGCGCTCGCGGCGGATTCTTCCTGCCGGTGCGGCTTCCGCACGAGGTCGCGCCGCTGTTCCGCGCCTGGCTCGACGAGCATTTCCCCGACCGCGCCGGCAAGGTGATGAGCGTCATCCGGTCGATGCGCGGCGGCCGCGACAACGACCCCAATTTCTTCAGCCGGATGCGCGGGACCGGGCCGTGGGCAGACCTGCTTAAAACGCGTTTCGAGATCGCCGCCAAGAAATATGGTCTCAGGCAGGCGAGGTTCGCGCTTCGCCGGGACCTGTTCGAGCCGCCGCAGGGCGACCAGTTGCGGCTTCTGTGATTTTTTCGACGAACGTTGGGTGACAATCGGCGGCCACGCCCGCTAGGCGGGCAGTCATGACTCGCCTGATCCTGGCTCTCGCCCTCGTCCTCGCCGCCCCGGCCGCGGCGCAGACGGTTTCTCCCCAGGTCGCCACCCTGCGCGACGCAGCTTTGGCCGATGACTTTGCCTGGGAAATTGTCGAGGGACTGACGACCGAGGTCGGCCCGCGGCTCGCCGGTACCGAGGCCGAGGCCCGCGCCCGCGACTGGTCGGTCCGCAAGCTCCGGGCGCTCGGCTTCGCCAACGTTCGGGTCGAGACGTACGACATGCCGGTGTGGGTCCGAGGCGCCGAAACGGCATGGATCACCGCGCCGTTCCCACAGCCGCTGGTCATCGCCGCGCTCGGCAACAGCGGCGCCACGCCGCCGCAAGGGATCGAGGCCGAGGTCATTGGCTTCGACAGCATCGAAGCGCTCGAGGCGGCGCCGGACTCGGCGGTTCGCGGCAAGATCGTCTTCGTCGACAATTTCATGCCGCGGACCCAGGACGGCTCCGGATACGGCGCGTTCATCGGCCCGCGCAGCCGCGGCCCGAGCCTCGCCAGCCGCAAGGGAGCGGCGGCGATCGTCATCAAATCGATCGGCACCGACAACCACCGCGCCCCGCACACCGGGGTGATGACGTTCGCCGAGGGGGTGTCGCCGATTCCGGCCGGAGCGCTGTCGAACCCCGACGCGGCGCAGGTCGCCCGGATCCTCAAGCACGGCCGCCCGGTGTGGATGCGGCTGGTGATGACCCCGCGCAACATCGGCACCCGCCAGTCCGGCAACGTCATCGCCGAAGTGCCGGGCCGCGATCCGTCGGCGCCGCCGATCCTGGTCGGCTGCCATCTCGACAGCTGGGACCTTGGAACCGGCGCCATCGACGACGCCGCAGGCTGCGGGATCGTCGCCGCCGCGGCCAAGCGGATCATGGATTCGGGCCGGCCGCTTCGGACGATCCGGATCGTCTGGTTCGGAGCGGAGGAGGTCGGCCTGTTCGGCGGCCGCGATTATCAGGCGAGGCACGGCAAGGAACCGCATTATGCGATCGCCGAGAGCGATTTCGGCGCCGATCGGATCTGGAAGGTCGACAGCCGCCTCGGCGAGGCCCGCAAGGCGGAGGCGCTGGCGCTCCAGGCAGCCCTCAAGCCGCTCGGGATCGTCCCGGGATCGCTCGAGAAAGCGGACGGGTCCGACATCGGGCCATTGATCGAAGCCGGCCTTCCAGCGGTCGGGCTCAACCAGGATGGAACCCATTATTTCGATATCCATCACACGCCCGACGACACGCTCGACAAAGTCGATCCGGAGGCGCTCAGGCAGAACGTCGCCGCCTGGACGGCCATGCTCGCCGTGCTCTCGGGCGGGATTGAGCCGGAGCCGAAACGGCGCAAGCGGCGTTGATGCGCCATCCAATGGAGGAAAAGTAATGCGAATCCTGCTTGCCGTGCCGCTGCTGCTGTTGACCGCGGCCTGCGGCGTCGAACATGACGAAGCCAACAACCAGGTTCTCCTCAACTATGATGAGGAAGCCGCCGAGAACGTGGCCGAAGACGTCGGCAATGTCGGCGAGGACATCGGCAATGAGGCCGAAGACGTCGTCAACGCCCTCCAGAACACCGACGTCGACGTCAATGTGACGACCAACGGCCAGTAAGACGCAGTCGGGGGTTTGATGGTCAGGCTGACGCTGACTCTATCGGCCCTGTACCTCGCCGCGGTCGGACTGGGCCTGATGCTGTTCCCGCATCGGTTTGGGGTCGGCGCGGTGCCGGACGATGCTTCGCCCCAGCTGGTCGCGCTGTTGCGACTCCTGGGCGGGCCATTCCTTGGAATCGCGGTTCTCAACTGGCTGACCCGCAGATCGAAGCCGTCGGCGACGCTCAATGCTGTCCTGGTCGCC
>CAMPJH010000138.1 GCA_946886845.1 uncultured Sphingomonas sp.
AAACCACGACCAAAGCCGAGGAAGGCGCCGCCGAGCAGGCGCCGGCCGACACCGCCGACCTGCCGCCCGAGGAGCCGGTCGCCGAGGATGCCGCAATCGAAGCAGAAGCAGGCGAAGTGAGTCCTGCCGCCGAGGCGGCTGAGACTCCGATCGCGGAAGAAGCCGCGGCCGAAGCCGAGGCCGGCGAGTCGGCACCCGTTGCCGAAGCTCCGCCCGAAGAAGCTCCTGCCGAAGAGCCTACTCCGGCCGACGAGGCGCCCAACGAAGGCAAATCCGCCGAAGAGCCCGTCGAAGGCGCTGTCGAGGCGGCCCCCGCCGAGGGCGCCGAGCACGCCGAGAAGGCGGAGTAACCGGTCGCTTGACCCGCATCGCCCGTGCCGCCGTTGCCGGAGCGCATGGCGTCAAGGGCGAGCTGCGCCTGAAGTTGTTCACCGACAGCGTCGAAAACCTGGCAAGGCACAAGCGCGTCGTCATCGGCGGAGTCGAGCGCAAGCTGGAAGTCGTCCGCCCCGGCTCGACCGGCGCCATCGCCCGGATCGCCGGAATCGCCGACCGCGCCGCCGCCGAGGCGCTGCGCGGCTCGCTGGTCGAGGTCGAACGCTCGGCGCTGCCGCCGCTCGAGGAAGGCGAATATTATCACGCCGACCTGATCGGCCTTCCCTGTGTCGATGCCGGGGGCGGCGAGCTCGGGCGGGTTGTAGCGGTCGAGAATTACGGCGCCGGCGACCTGCTCGAGGTGAAAAGGCCGGACGGCAAAAGCTCGCTGATCCCGTTCAAGCCGGGCATCGCCGACCTCGAGGATGGCAAGATCGTCCTCGACCCCGAGTTCCTCGCCTAGCGGAGCAGCGGCCGCACCTTGGCAAGGTCGTTGCGGATGGTTGTCGCCGCGACCCCGCCCTGGCCCATCGCATGGCTGATCTGGTCGAGCCCGAGCACCACGTCTCCGGCCGCATACAGGCCGGCGATGCCGGTCCGCTGGTGGGCGTCGGTGACCAGGCAGCCGTTGGCGGCGAGCTCGGCGCCGAGCTGCTCGGCCAAGGCGACGTGCGTGTCCGAGCCGAGCGCCGGATAGACGCTGTCGAAGGTGAAAGTCCCGTCGGCTGTTTCGACCACGATGCAGTCCTGCGCGACCGCGACGGCCCGCGCCGGGCCGTCGACGCAGGGCACGCCGGCGAGCTTCAGCATGTCGCTGTCCTCGGCCTTGAGGCGCATCGCCTTGTCGGGCGCAATCAGGGTCACGTCGGGCGTGTAGCTTCGCAGGAAGACGGCTTCCGCAACTCCATGGCTGTCGCTGCCGATGACGCCAACCCGTTTGTCGGTCACCTCATAGCCGTCGCAGATCGGGCAATAGCGGATCAGGCCGCGCTGGAGCGCATCGTCGTGCAGGTCTTCGTCCATCGGCGGCCGGCGGTTCTTGACCCCGGTGGCGAGCAACACAGCCTTCGCAGCGACCGGGCGCTCGCCCCAGTTCGCCTCGAAGCCGTTCTCGACCTTGTCCAGCCGGGTGACGAACGCATCGACGATTTCGGCGCCATAGCGCTGCGCCTGCTCACGCATCCGGCCGAGGAGTGCCTTGCCGCCGATGCCGTCCGGGAAGCCCGACAAGTTGTGCGTGCACGGAATGCTTTGCGCGCGGCCCTTGCCATCGTCGGCGACCAGGATCTTCAGGTGAAAGCGGGCGAGGTAGATGGCGGCGGTCAGACCGGCAGGCCCGCCGCCGATGATCAGGCAGTCCAATTGTTCGTCCATGCGGCGCCCAATGGATTGTGATAGCGGCGGTTCCGTTATGGCTTTCGCGGCGACCGTTTTGACCCTCTACCCGGAGATGTTCCCGGGACCGCTGGGCATCAGCCTTGCCGGGCGGGCGCTGGAAGAGGGTCTGTGGTCGCTCGATACCGTCCACATCCGCGATTTCGCAACCGACAAGCACCGCAGCGTCGACGACACGCCGGCCGGCGGCGGGGCGGGGATGGTGCTTCGGCCGGATGTGCTTGCCGCTGCAATTGAGAGCGTTGCTGACGGGCGGCCGATGCTCGCTCTAACCCCGCGCGGCAAGCCGCTGACGCAGGCCCGAGTGCGCGATCTCGCGGCCGGCAAGGGCGTGATCCTGCTGTGCGGCCGCTTCGAGGGATTCGACGAGCGGATCTTCGAGGCGCGGCCGGTCGAAGAGGTTTCGATCGGCGATTATGTGCTGTCCGGCGGCGAGATCGGCGCGATGGCGATCCTCGACGCTTGCGTGCGGCTGCTTCCCGGGGTAATGGGCGCCGCCTCCAGCGGAGAGGAGGAGAGCTTCGAGCAAGGTCTCCTGGAATATCCGCACTATACCCGGCCTGTAACATGGGAAGGGCGCACGATCCCCGAAGTGCTGCGATCGGGGGATCATGCGAAGATCGCGGCGTGGCGACACGCAAAAGCGGTCGAAGATACACGGCTAAGGCGGCCGGACCTGATCGAGCGCCACGGGGGCGCATCGCAGGCACCGCCCTCTGGCGCGCGGCGACGAGATGAAGGCGAAGACCAATGAACCTGATCCAGACGCTCGAGCGCGAGGCAATCGACGCGCTTACCGCCGACAAGCCGATCCCCGAATTCCGTCCTGGCGACACGCTTCGCGTCGGCGTCAAGGTGATCGAGGGCGACCGCACCCGGGTGCAGAATTTCGAGGGCGTTTGCATCGCCCGCTCCAACAAGGGCGTCGGGTCGAGCTTCACGGTTCGCAAGATCAGCTTCGGCGAGGGCGTCGAGCGCGTCTTCCCGCTCTATTCGCCGGCGATCGACGCGATCGAGGTGGTGCGCCGCGGTGCCGTCCGCCGCGCCAAGCTTTATTACCTGCGCGGCCGCACCGGTAAGTCGGCGCGTATCGCCGAGCGCCGCGACATCCGCCGCGACATCCCCGGCGGCAAGGGCGCCGAGGCCGAAAAGCCGGCTAGCGAGAAAAAGACCGCAAAAGCGGAAAAGACCGAAGCCTAAATTCGGACCCGGGCCAGCGTCACGGTCGAGTCCGGCGAATATTGCGGCCGGGCGAAGCGAGGGCGCTGCTTGACCAGTCGCTCCGCCGTCCGCGGCAATCCGCGCCTCGAGCCGACCAGCGTGAAGACCATCCGCTCCGGACGGGCCGTTGTGAACCGGATCGTCGCTCCGTCGCAGCTGCGGCCGAAGCAGGTCAGGTAATATTCGCCGTCGGTATCGGCGGCGAACGGGCGGACGAAAGCCCCGCTTCCGGCCGAAACCAGCTCGGCATCCTTATCGCCGATCAAGGTGACGGTCTCCGCGCCATTCGGCTCGATCCGAAAGGTCACCGTTCTTGAATTTCCGCTTCTGGTTGCGCTCAGCAGCCGGAGCCGCGGCGATTGGACGCCGGCCAGCGCCGTGGCTGGCGCGATCCAACGCTCACGCTCGATGTAGGGCAGCTCGTCCCAGCGCCACGCATCGGTGCCGCCGTAATTGTCAGGCAGCCTGGCGCGGTCGTTGAGCACCGACCAATAAGCGTCGCCGCTGACGGCGTCGGTGACATGCTGGATGGTGAAGCGCTGCTGGCGGTCGGCCGAATAGGCCGGGGCGGCGGCGGCCGCTCCCCAGCCGAGCAGCATCAGGCCCGCTGATGCGGCGATCGCCCGCCCCCGGCTGCTCTCGTCAACCAGGCTTTTGGCTTCGATCAGCCACGACATCGCCAGCACCATCGCCAGCGGCGCGAGGATGAACAGCGGCCCGTTGCTGAGCAGCTCGCCGAGCAACGCCAGCACCTCGCCCAACGTCAGCCACAGCAGGATCGCGGCGGCGATCGCTCCGGCCCGCTCCGCCCACGGAAGGCGGCGCGAGAGCAGGATTCCGGCGATCGCGACCAGCGGCGGCGACAGGAAATAAATGACTCCGCCCGGCGCGATCACGAGCACCGCGACACCGAGGAGAAGGAAACCGAGCCAGAAACTGGCTCGAAGCTGGACGATCGTGAGTCGTCGGCCGATAATTGCGAGTGCGGCCACGGAGGCCAGAAGGCCACAGGCGTAGACCGCCAGCTGGGCCCACAGCGGTTCGGCCCGCCAGAAGCTTCCCGGCCGCGCCAGCCCCATGAGATACATCCCGAGCCAGGCCAAGGCGCCGGACCCAACGAGCGCCGCCAAAAAGATGGCCAGGCCGCGCCACAGCCCGCCGCGGCGCCACGCAACCCAGACGAAGCCGAATACCAGCAGCCCGAGAGCCACGAAGCCGAGCCATTGCGGGATCACCAGCAACTGACGGCCGGCGATGTCGGCGAACAGCAGGTTGCCGCCGCCGCTCGGGGCTGAGCCGGCGAGCGTCCGGGCGACGGCCAGTGTCTGGT
>CAMPJH010000139.1 GCA_946886845.1 uncultured Sphingomonas sp.
ACGAAGCCGCGGTTGGCGAACTTGCCGTCGTCGGCGGCGACGGCGATCGAGCCGATATGCAGCCAGATCGCATTGCGGCGCGCCGAATCGCGGCAGGCGGCCAGCACCGCATCCTCCTCGGCGGTCCGAACGTTTTTGCGCGCTCGTTCAGTATCGCAATCGAGGAGCCCCGACATTTCCGGAGTGAACAGCATCTGCGCGCCGCCCGCCGCCGCTTCCTCGATCGCGCGCACCAGCGCGTCGGCATTGGCGGCCGGATCGATGCCGGTGCGGGACTGGAAGATCGCGATTTTTGTCACGCGGCGAGCAGATCGCTCAACTTGCCATCGCGCTCAAGTGCGTGGAGATCGGTGAAGCCGCCGATGTGGCGGCCGTCGATGAAAATCTGCGGGACGGTGGTCCGGCCGCCGGCGCGCTGAATCATTTCCTCGCGCTTCGGGCCGCCGCTGTCGATCACATATTCCTCGAAGGTGATGCCTTTCGATTCGAGCAGGTTGCGGGCCCGCCAGCAGTAGCCGCAGAAGGTTTTTGAATAGATTTCGACCTTTGCCACTTTAATTCAAATCCCTGTCAGACGAGCTGCGACGGCCGGATGACTCGCGCCCAACTGACCAGGTCAACCCGCGCCGCCCCTGCCCTTTTCAGGACTCTCGCGCAGGCATTAGCGGTGCTTCCGGTCGTCAGAACGTCATCGACTAAAACGATATTTCGGCCGCGAAGCTCCGCCTGGCGGTTGGTCCGGAAAGCGCCGGCAACGGTTCGCCGACGCTGCAGCATGTTGAGGCCCTTGAGCGGCGGTGTCGCCCGCACCCGCTTCAGGGCATCGATCTCAACCCCATATCCCGTTCGTCGCGACAGTTCGCGGGCAACGATCGCCGACTGGTTAAACCCGCGGCGCCACAATCGCGACCGGTGGAGGGGAACTGGAACGAAGACGGTGTCGCCGGGCAGGTCGCCGAGCAGCGGCTGCATGTAGCGCGACATGGTTCGGGCAAGCGCGACCTTGCGGCCATATTTGAGGCGTATGGTGATCGATCGGCTGATGTCGCCATAAGCGACTGCGGCGCGGATCCGGTCGAGCCGCGGCGGCTTGGCGAGGCAGACTGCGCAGGTTTCGATGTCGGTCGCCTTCAGCGGCAGCCCGCAGCGCGAGCAGCCGCCAGCCCCAAGGAACTCGAGCTGTTTCCAGCAATCGGCGCAGAAGCTGTCCACGTCGTCGACGATGGTGCCGCAGCCCCCGCAGCGCGGCGGCAAGGCGAAGTCGAGCACCGAACGGACCAGCCGCGAGGCCGCGCTTGTGAACTGCATCGTCCACCTTGTCGCGCACCGCTGGCCCGCGCACAAGCGCCCCGGTGACCGACCTGTTCGACATGGGCTTGCGGGCAATCCGGCGCGACCGCGCCTGCCGGTCGGGACCGGTGCTGTTCCTGTATGAGCGCGCCTTCGCCGAAATCCTCGAACGGCTGTCCGAGATCAATCGAAGCTTCGGCTCGGCGCTGCTGATCGGCTGTCCCGATCCGGCGTGGCCGGCAAGGCTCGCCAAGATCGCCGCATCGGTGACGGTAATCGATCCCGGCCCCCTGTTCGCCCAGGGCGCGCATGGACGCCACACGATCGATGAGATGATCGAGCTGGAGCCGGAGAGCTTCGACCTCATCGTCGCCGTCGGCACACTGGACACGATCAACGACCTCCCCGCGGCGCTGCTTCGGCTGCGCTTCGCCCTGAAGCGAGACTCGCTGCTAATCGGGGCGATCGCTGGCGGCGGCAGCTTGCCTCGGCTGCGCCAGGCGATGCGGGCCGCCGATACGGCGATTGGCGGCGCGTCGCCGCACGTCCATCCGCGCGTCGAGCCCGCCGCCCTCGCCCAATTGCTGACGGCCGCCGGCCTGGCGATGCCGGTCGTCGACGTCGAACGGGTTCGGGTCGCTTACCGCAGCTTGCGCCAGCTAGTCGCGGATCTTCGCGGCATGGGCGCGACCAATATCCTCAACGCCCGTTCGCGAACTCCGCTTGGCCGCGGCGCGCTTGCGGCCGCCGAGCGGGACTTCTCCGAGGATTCGCCGGATGGGCGGACCATCGAGCTGTTCGAGATTTTGCACTTCGCCGCATGGAGCCCGGCGGCGGGCGCCTAGATGGATGCGGCGCCGTTAACCGAGCCTGTCGCTAAAGTTGTTAACTTTGGGCCCTTATTGGCTTCATTGTGGATGTGGACCAGAGGAGGGTGGCGTGGACGCTGTCCGACGGAATTTGCGCGGGCTGCTCGCCGACGAACGGGGAGCGACCGCGATCGAATATGGGCTGATTGCAGCGCTTATCGCGATCGCCGCGATGGGCGGCATGACTGCGCTGGGCGGCGGCTCCAACGGCATGTGGAGCAACCTTCAGAACACCATCGTCGAGTCCGAGTAGCCCGCGTCAGCTGCGGCGCGCGCCATAGACGACCAGCTTGACCTTCTGGCCCGGCGCCAGCCGCGCGTTCGGCGCGAGCCCGTTGAGCGTCAGGAACCGGTCGAGCTGGAAATTGCGATAGGCCATCCGCCGGCTGAGCGACTGGACGGCGTCGCCCGGCGCGACCGTGACGACGTCGATCACCCGTGGACGGATCGCCGCCGCCTCGGCGGTGCTGATCTTGCGGATCGAGCTCACCATCGAGGCAAACTGGCCCATTCCGCTGCCGCCGGGGGTCAGCATCACGAAATGATAAACCGTGCCCGGCGCCCATTGATAGGCGACGACGCTGACGTCGACCACGCCTGACTGGGTTGAGGCGCGGGTGACGGTGTAGGCCGCCGGGATTCCGTTGATGACCGTCCGTTGCGGGCGCGGCGCCGGAAGCTGGCGATTGCCGGCAAGCTCGCGGATCGCCTCATAGACGTAATTTTCGAGGCTTCCGCTGTAGCGCCCGCCGCCGAACTGCGCCTTGCCGGCCGAACCCGAGATCGTCACCGCCCGGGTGCCGTTCTGCATCAGATAGCCGACCGGGACCGCGAAATAGATCCTAAGGTCGGGGTGGGTGAAGGTGCGGCCTTCGATTATCCCCTGCTCGGGATCGTCGTCGACATAGATTCCGTCGATCCGGCCGAGGTACTCGTCGCGGTTGCGGATGCCGGTGCCGAGGCGGCCGGTGGCCCGCCCCTCCTGGGCGGCGCGCTGCATCCGGTTTTCGCTGAGCGGATGGGTGCTCGCCCATTCGGGCAGCTGGCGATTGTCGCGGCCCTGGACGCGTGCCTGGAGCGCGCTGTTGCGGGTCAGCGCGGCGAGGATCCCGACGCCGCCGGCCGGATCGTAGCCGGCACCGATCAGGTAGCGCAGGCCAAGCGTGTCGGCCTGATATTCCTGGTCGCGCGAGAAGCTCAGCAACCGCAGCACCGCATCCCGTTGCGAAATTTGGGCAATGCTGCTGCCAAGGCCGCCGCCGAGGACGCTGCCCAAGATTGCGCCGAGGATGCCGCCAATCGTTTGACGCCTTGCGACCTGCTCGCGCGCCTGGGCGTGGCCCGCGGCGACATGCCCGACCTCGTGGGCGATGGCGAACGCGAGCTCGGATTCGTCGTTGGCGAGGCCCATCAACTGACGAGTGACGTAGACGTACCCGCCCGGCACGGCGAAGGCGTTCTCGACGGCCGAATTGAGCAGGGTGAAGCGATAGACGGCGGCGGAATTGGCGACCCCCGACTGGGCCGCGACACGGTGGCCGATCGCGTTGACGTACGCCCCACGCGGGCCGGTGTCGGCGCCGCCATATTCCTGCACCAGCAGCGGGTGCTCGCGCTGCGCCTCGGCGACCAGCCGCGGGTCGAGCGTTCGGGCGCGATATTGCGCCGGTCCCGCCGTCGCCGACAGCACCAACGCAGCGCCAGAGAATAACAGCAGCGCCTTACGCATCGTCCCTCTCACGTTGTTCGGGGGAGAAGTTACGGTGCGCTTTTGAACGACAGATGACTGACTCGGGTTCCTGCCGACGATCAGCCGATTGCCAGGAACTTGGCCCGGCGCTGCTTGAGCAGCTGATCGGGGGACATTGCCGAGCAGCCGTCAAGCTCTTCGAGGATCGCCGATTTCAGAGTGGCGACGGCCGCCTCGGGATTGCGTTGCGCGCCCCCCACCGGCTCGGGAACGATGCGGTCGATGACCCCCAGCGCCTGAAGGTCGTTGGCGGTGATGCGCATCGCTTCGGCGGCATCGGCGGCCTTGTCCGCGGTCCGCCACAGGATCGACGCGCAGCCTTCGGGCGAAATCACCGAATAGACCGCATGCTCGAACA
>CAMPJH010000140.1 GCA_946886845.1 uncultured Sphingomonas sp.
CCGCTTCCGCGGCGGCCCGCTCCCTGGCAAAATAATCGGCGGCGAATGGATTGCCGATCGTGTCGGCGCGGCTGAAATCGCCGCGGAAGAAGGCAGCGACAGGGTTGCGCCGGAGAAGCGCCTTGTCGGAGCTTTCGAACAGGGCATAGAGCGCGGCGCGATTGGCCGCCGGGTCGACCGGCGCAGCCTCGGCGGCGAGCGGCGGTGGAGCGGCCGCCGCAACCGGCACGGCCTGGGGCGTCGAACAGCCGGCGAGGCCGGCTCCGACAAGCGCCAGAAATGGCGCGCCGGCAACATGAATGCGCATGATCTTCCCCTGTCCGAATGATGTCCGAGGCGGGTCTCGGCGACCCGCCCGTCCCTGGCTCAAGCCGACTTTTTCGAAGCGATCCAGCGGTCGATCTTCTGCTCGAGGATCGCCAACGGCAGGGCGCCGGTCATCAGCACCTGGGCGTGGAACTCGCGGATGTCGAACTTGTCGCCGAGCTCCGCCTTCGCCTTGTCGCGCAGCCGCTGGATGGTCAGCGCGCCGATCTTGTAGGCGGTCGCCTGGCTGGGGATAACGATGTAGCGCTCGACCTCGGCGGTGGCGTCGGTCTTGCCCATGCTCGAATGGGTCAGCATGTAGTCGATCGCCTGCTCGCGGGTCCAACCCTTGGAGTGGATGCCGGTGTCGACCACCAGCCGCATGGCGCGCAGCATCTCGTCGTCGAGCGTGCCCATCCGCTGATAGGGATCGGCATAGAAGCCCATGTCGTAACCGAGCGTTTCGGCATAGAGCCCCCAGCCTTCGGCGAAAGCAGTAGTGCCGCCGAACCGCATGAACGACGGCAGCGCGGCATTCTCCTGAGCGAGGCTGATCTGGAAATGGTGCCCGGGCGCGCCCTCATGCAGATAGAGGGTGGTGACCCCAGGGGTCGTCCGCGACGGCAGGTCGTAGGCGTTGAAGTAAAAAATGCCCGGCCGGCTGCCGTCGGGGGTTCCCGACTGATAGCTGCCGCCGGCCTCGAACTTCTCGCGGAACGGCTCGTAGGGGCGGATCTCGAGCTTCGCCTTGGGAAGCGTCGAGAAATAGGCGGGCAGCTTGGCGTCGACCGCCTTGCCGACGGCATAATAGCGTTGGGTCAGGTCCTCGCGGCTCTTCGCCTTGAGCTTAGGATCGGCGCGCAGGTTCTCGAAGAACTGGTGAAGCGTCCCCTTGAAGCCCACCTCGTCCTTGACCTTCTCCATCTCGGCCGTGATCCGCGCGACCTCCTTGAGGCCGGTCTCGTGGATTTCCTCAGGTGTAAGCGGCAGGGTCGTGGTCGACTGAATCTGGTAGCGGTAAAGCTTGTCGCCGCCCTTCATGTACATGATCCCGGCGCCATCGCGGGCGGACGCCAGATAGTCGTTCTTGAGATAATCGCGCAGCCGGGTCAGAGCCGGGTAAAGCTCGTCGGCGACCGCGGCGCGATAGGCGGCGGTCAGCCGCTCGCGGTCGGCGGCCGGGACGGTGTCGGGGAATTTCTTGACCGGGCCGTAATAGGACGATTCCTCGACCGGCTGCTTGAGCTGGTTGTCGAGCTGCTCGATCATGTTGCGGACGGTCATCTTGGTCTCGACGACGCCGCTCGCCTGGCCCTGCTTGAACCGCTCGATCGACCGGTCGACCAGCACCACGAACTCCTTGTGGCGCTTCAAATTGTTCTCATAATCCTCGAGCGTCTTGAACGGCGCCGCGCCCTGGCCGCTGGCGAAGGTCGGGTAGAAGGTGTGGAAGCCGAAGAAGTGGTTCAACGGCCGCACCGCGGTCAGCGCCAGCATGTCCGGCTGAAGCCCGCGCAGCGCATCCTTGGTCTGATATTCGAACGTGTCGTAGGCGAGCTGGTCGGTGGCATCGAGCTTCGCCCGGTCGATGGCGCGGAGCGCCGCGAGGTCGTGCTCGGCGGCGGCACGCTCGCCGGCAAAATATTCGTCGGTGATATAGTCGCCGAGCCGGTCGGCGTAGCGCATGTCGCCGCGGAACAGGGCATTCAGCGGGTTGCGCTTGAGGTTGGCTTCGTCGCTCGCCTTGAACAGGTTGAACAATTTGTCGTGCTCGCTCTGGACGGCTTGCGCGGCCGGCGCCGCCGGCGCGGTCTGCGCGGTCTGCGCGGCGGTCGCGATGGAGGAGAAGGCGCTGGTTGCCAGAAGCGCGGCAAGGGCGAGTGCGCGAGTCGTCATTGAAAAGCTCCCCGGGGGATGTTGCTGTCTTAGCCGCATAATACGGCAGCTGCGTCGCCGCAAGCGGATGAAGAAAGGGGCGCCGCGGCTATTGCCGCAACGCCCCTTCGACCAATGGACCGTACGCCTCTACCAGAAGAAGTCGTACATCACGTCGGCGACCTCGCCGGTGTAAGTGTTCACCAGCAAAGCGTCGTCATAATAGCGAACCCATTTGTACGGCCACGGCGCGTACGGCAGCCGGTACATGTACGGGTCGTTCAGCCAGTAGCTGTCGTTGTAATAGCTCGGCCACAGACGCCAGCCGATATTGAAGCGGCGATAGCCCCAGCCGAACGGGTCGAAGTATAGGCCGAGGTTGAACAGCGAATGGTTGCGGTCGCGCCACCGGCGCCAGTCGTAGCGTTTGTCGTTGCGCCAGGTCGAGTGCCATTGCGGCACCTTGACATTGTTGCGCGCGGTCTGCGGCGGCGGAGCCGGCCGGTCGGGCCGCGCTCCCGCAGGGGGCCGCAGGCGCTGGCGGGTCTGGTTTGCCCGATCGACATATTGCTGACGCGAGTCCTGCCGCTGGTCGCGGGCGACCTGGCGATCCTGCTGGCGCTGCTGAACCGCGGCCGCGCGTTCGCGAACATTGAGATTTTGTTCGTGCGCCTGCTGGCGATTCTGGACACGCTCGGTGCGCGCGTCCTGGCGATTGTCGACTCGCTCGGTGCGCGCGTCCTGGCGGGTCTGGATTCGCTCGGTGCGGGCGTCCTTGCCGCCTTTGGTGTCCTCCTCACGCGTGTTGCGCGATTCGGTGCGCTCCTTGCGCGACTCGGCCTGCTTCGCCTGGCGCTTCTCGCGCTCCTCCGCGCGCTCTTCGGCAGTGGTCCGCTGCGCCAGAGCAGGAGTTACCGCAGTCGTTGCAAGAAGAAGGGAAAGAAGGATCTTACGCATCACGTACCTCGATTCGTCGTTTGCCCCATTTATGCCGAGTCCAGATGAGCCGTTGCTTAACCGTTACATTCGCTTTCGTTCACTTGGAAGCGCTTGCAAACAAGAGAACAGCCAGACATCCCACGGCACATGCCGACGGTGCAAACAGAAACTGGTCGATTGGGGGTCGCCGAGCAGGGCGACGGCGGCGTTCCAATCGTCTTCCTCCATGGTGTCGGCTCCGACATATCGGTGTGGGCGCCGCAGCTCGCGCACTTCAGCCGCGCGCGCCGCGCCGTCGCGCTCGATTACCCGGGCTATGGCGACAGCGACCCGGCGCCCGATGGCACGACCCGCGACGATTATGCCTCCGCCGTGCTGGCGGCGATGACCGCGCTCGGTATCGACCGGGCGCATGTCTGCGGCCTGTCGCTGGGCGGGGTGGTGGCGATCGCCATGCACCAGCTCGCGCCCGAAAGGATCACCTCGCTGGTGCTCGCCGATACCTTCGCCGCGCATCCCGACGGCCGCGGCATTTACGAGCGCTCGGTCGCCGGAAGCGCCGACCTGCGGGCGATGGCGGAAGGCCGGGTCGATGTGTTGCTCGCCCAACCCGCCGATCCGGCGATCCGAAGTGCGGTGGTCGAGACCATGGCGCGGATCGACCCCGCCCACTACCGGATCGGCGCCGAGGCGGTGTGGCTCGCCGACCAGGCCGACCGCGCGCGGGCCATCGCGGTTCCGACTTTGGTGGTCTGCGGCGCCGAGGACAAGGTGACTCCGCCGGCGCTTTCGCATGAGCTAGTCGAGCTGATCCCGGGCGCCCATTACGTGGAGATCGTGCGGTCCGGCCACCTGAGCAACCTCGAGCAGCCGGAAGAATTCAACCGCATCGTCGACGAGTTCATCGGCAATGGCTGAGGCGTATATCGTCGACGCGGTTCGGACCGCCGGCGGCCGCCGCGACGGCGCGCTCAAGGACTGGCACCCGGTCGACCTCGGCGCCGCGGTCCTCGATGCGCTGGTCGAGCGGACCGGCGTCGACCCGGCGGCGGTCGACGACGTCATCGCCGGCTGCGTCGGCCAGATCGGCGAGCAGAGCTTCCACGTCGGCCGCAACATGGTGCTCGCCTCG
>CAMPJH010000141.1 GCA_946886845.1 uncultured Sphingomonas sp.
GCTCGTCAGGCTCATAACCTGAAGGTCGCAGGTTCAAATCCTGCCCCCGCAACCAATCCAACACACCGCCGCCCTTCGGGCGGCTTTTTTTGTGCCCGGAACAGGCGCGGCGCTCGGTCTTTCAATCCCTGATGACTGTCACCGCGCCGATGGAAGCCGTGCTTGCCACCGAACTGCCGGCCGGTGACTGCTGGCAGTACGAACCCAAATGGGACGGCTTCCGCTGCCTCGCCCGCCGCGATGGCGAGGACGTTGAGCTCATCTCCAAGTCGGGCAAGCCGCTCGGGCGCTACTTCCCCGAAATCCTCGAAGTCCTCGGGAACCTGAGGCCCAAGCGCTTCCTGCTCGACGGCGAGCTGATTATCTCGGTCGGCGACGTGCTGGCGTTCGACGCCCTGCAATTGCGGCTGCACCCGGCAGAAAGCCGGGTCCGCAAGCTGGCGGCAGAAACTCCCGCCGAATTCATGTTGTTCGACCTGCTGTCGCTGGACGGCAAGGATCTCGCCGGCGAGCCGCTATCGAAGCGCCGCGCGGCGCTCGAAAAATTCCACGCGTCGATCGAGGCGCCGCTGCTGAAACTGTCGCCGGCGACGCGCGACCGCGCTACCGCGCTCGACTGGCTCGAGCGCAGCGGGGGAGCCCTGGACGGGGCGATCGCCAAGCGGCTCGACCAGCCGTATCGGGCGGGCGAGCGGGCGATGGTCAAGGTCAAGCCGGAGCGGACCGCCGACTGCGTCGTCGGCGGCTTCCGCTACGCCGAAAAGCGCAAAGTGGTCGGCTCGCTGTTGCTCGGCCTCTACGATGACAAAGGACTGCTCCACCATGTCGGCTTCACGTCCGCGATTCCGGACAATCAGCGTGGACAGCTGACCAAGGAACTGGAAGCGTTGATCGCGCCGCCCGGCTTCACTGGAAATGCGCCCGGCGGGCCGAGCCGCTGGAGCACCGCACGATCAGCCGAATGGCAGCCGCTCAAACCCGTGCTGGTGGTCGAGGTGAAATATGACCAGGTGACCGCCGGCCGCTTCCGCCACGGCACCGCGCTGCTCCGCTGGCGGCCGGACAAGGACCCGAAGCAATGCACCTTCGACCAGCTCAAGCCCGAGCTTCGCCCATCGGAGCTCGCCGAGATCTTTGGTACTAGCGCGCCTCGAACCCGGCGACGCACTCGGCCAGCCAGCGCGCCGCGGTAAGCGCGCTCAAGTCGGTCATGTCGAGCGACGGGTCCCATTCGGTGAGGTCGATGACTCGCACCGCTCGGTGGCCGGCAAGCGCCCGAACCGCCCAGAAGAAATCGGCGACCGGCATGCCGCCGGGACGCGCGCCGGGCGCTCCGGGCATCTGCGCCCGGTCGATGACGTCGATGTCGCAGTCGACCGCCAGCGCCTCGCAATGCGCAACATGATCGATCGCCCGGTCGACCGCCGCCCGGATTCCGTCGCGGTGGACCTCTTCCATGCTGATCGCCTGATTGCCGGCGGCGAGTGCGTCGCGGTGCATCTTCGCCGTATTGGCGAAACTGGCGAGGCCGATCTGGGCGATGTTCCTGCCGGGCAGCCCGTCGTCCATCAGCGCCCGCACCGGATTGCCGTTGCTCAGGCCATTGTCGAGGTCGCGCATGTCGAAATGGGCGTCGAGGGTGATCAGGCCGACTTTGTCGAGCGCAACCCCGAGCGCCAGGACGGCGGGGCGGGTCACTGCGTTATTGCCGCCGACGACAAGAGTCAGGGGATGCGCGGCGATGCTCGCGGCAACTGCTTCGCGGATCGGATCGGTCGCCTGCTCGATCGTCAGGCCGGCGAGCGCGACATCGCCGCGATCGCGGATGGGAGTGACCAGCTCGCGGCCGATATCGATGTCATAGCGGCCGATCCGCTTCAGGGTCTGACGAAGCAGCACAGGGGCCTGGTCGCAGGCGCCCGGGGTGACCGAGCCGGCCGCCAGCGGCGCGCCGACGAGGGCGATTGGCGTATCGGCCTCATCGTCGAGCAGAAGGTCGGACAGGTTGGGCCAGGCACTCATGGCTTTGCGGTAGCAACGACGGTCGCCTAAGGGCAAATCATGTGGGATCGCTTGCTTGTCGATTGCCGGGTCGCGACCATGGAGCCGGCGCCCGGCGACGCGCTCGGAATCATCGACAACGGCGCAATCGGGATCCAGGACGGTAGGATCGTCCGGGTCGGGATGCGCACCGAGCTCGCCGGCCATCGCGCCCGCGAAATCCTGCCGCTCGGCGGCGCCTGGGTGACGCCCGGCCTGGTCGATTGCCACACGCATCTGATCTTCGCCGGCAATCGCGCCGACGAGCATGCGATGCGGCGGGCCGGCGCGAGCTACGAAGAGATTGCCCTCGCCGGCGGCGGAATCGCTTCGACGGTAAAAAAGACGCGCGACGCATCCGAAGCCGAGCTGCTGGCGTCGGCGGCGATGCGGCTCGATGCGCTTATGAAAGGCGGCGTCACGACCATCGAGATCAAGTCCGGCTACGGGCTCGACGTCGAAGGCGAGCTCCGGCTGCTCCGCTGCGCCAAGGCGCTGGCCGCGAGCGAGGCGGTTCGGATCGTGCCGACCCTGCTCGCTCTGCATGCGCTGCCGCCCGAGTGGAAGGACCGGCGCATCGCTTACGTGACGAAGATCGTTGACGAGCTGGTCCCGGCCGCCGCCGAGGCGGGGCTCGCCGATGCGGTCGACGCCTATTGCGACACGATCGCCTTCACACCGGACGAAGTCGAACGGCTGTTCAAGGCGGCCGCGGCGAACGGGCTTCGAATCAAGCTCCATGCCGAGCAATTGACGAACCAGCACGGCGCCGCGCTGGCGGCCAGGTACAAGGCGCTGTCAGCCGACCACCTCGAGTATCTCGACGAAGCTGGCGCCGCGGCGATGGCTGCTGCGGGAACCGTTGCCGTGCTTCTTCCGGGCGCCTTCTACGCGCTCCAGGAAAGCCGCAGGCCGCCGGTGCAGATGCTCCGCGACCATGGCATTCCGATTGCCGTGGCAACCGACTGCAATCCCGGCACTTCGCCATTGCTGTCGCCGACGCTGGCAATGAACATGGCCTGCACCCTGTTCGGCTTGACTCCCGAGGAGGCGCTTGCGGGAATGACGATCAACGCGGCGCGCGCGCTCGGGCTGGAGAAGGAGATCGGCACGATCGCCGCCGGCAAGGCGGCCGACCTGTGCGTCTGGCGGCTCGAAAACCTGGCTGAGCTCGGCTATTGGATTGGCCTTCCGGGGCCGGAGCGGAGGTTTTTTGACGGCGTGGATGCCTAGAGCCGCAGCGGCTTTGGTCGCGGTGATTTGCTGGATAGGGCTCGGCGTCAGATTCTATTTGACCAATGCCGGGACCGGCGACGTTCTAGAGACGCTATGGATCCTCGCCCGGTTCTTCACGATCCTGACCAACTTCGCCGTCGCGGTTGCAATGACCATGGTCGCGCTCGGCAAGCGCGTTTCGCCGGGCGTCGAAGGCGGGCTCACGCTCGCGATCCTGCTGGTCGGGATCGTCTACGTGCTCCTGTTGCAGAAGCTTTATCACCTGACCGGCGCATCGCTGTTCGCCGATACGTTGATGCACAAGGTCTCGCCGGTGGCGATGGCCGCCTACTGGCTGCTGTTCGCGAAGCACGCGCCGATGCGCTGGACCGAGCCTTTGTGGTGGAGCCTCTATCCGATCGCTTACTTTGCCTATGCGCTCGCGCGCGGCGCGATCGAGGGGATCTATCCCTATCCGTTCATGGACGTCGGCAAGATCGGCGCGGCGCAGACGGCGCTCAATGCCGTCGCAATTTCCGCCCTATTCCTGCTCGCCGGCCTCGCCCTCGTCTGGCTCGACCGGCGACTCTTGGGTCGCGGCATGCTTCTGTCTAAGGCGCCGGTGTGACCGCCAAAGTCGACCAAAACCGCCGCGACAACAGCCGACACATCCGAGCGCGGCGCGGGCCCGAAATCCAGGCGCGACAGTGGGCCACCGAAGCCGCGGTCCGGATGCTTCAGAACAATCTCGACGACGAGGTCGCCGAGGATCCTCAGAGTCTGGTCGTCTATGGCGGCATCGGCCGCGCCGCACGCAACTGGCAATGCTACGACAAGATCGTCGAGACTCTCGAACGGCTCGAGGAAGACCAGACCCTGCTCGTCCAGTCGGGCAAGCCGGTCGGCGTGTTCCG
>CAMPJH010000142.1 GCA_946886845.1 uncultured Sphingomonas sp.
CCCGGCGGGCAGCGAAGCGCGTCCATCGCGATCTCGAGCTGGTTGTCGAGCGTCCAGCCGTCGACCGCGTCGATTTTCTCCTGGAGCTCGCCCATTTCGGTCATCAGCGCATCGAAGTCGTCGCCCGGGTCGGCCATTTGCGCCGAGATGGCGTTGAACCGCTCGATCATGTCGGCGGTCTCCCGGACCCCCTCCATGACATTCTCCTTGACCGTCTTGCTCGAGTCGAGCTGCGGCTCCTGCTCGAGGTACCCCACGGAAATCCCCTGGCCCGGCCAGGCTTCGCCGCTGAACTCCGTGTCGCGGCCGGCCATGATCTTCATCAGCGTCGACTTGCCCGAGCCGTTGGGGCCGACGATGCCGATCTTGGCGTCCTGGTAGAATTGCAGGTGGATGTTGTTGAGGATGGGCTTCTGGCCCGGGAAGGCCTTGGTCAGGCCCTTCATCACAAAGCTGTACTGGGCTGCCATTGCGGCGCTGGCGTCCTTCAAATGAGAGTGCTGGAAAGTTGCCGCGCCAGTTAGTAGAGCGGGCGCCCGATTGCTAGTCGCGGCCGATGATCGGGTGAACTAGTCCCCCGGACTAGTCCCTTCCGATCATTTCGCTGGCGTTGGCGAAGCGATAGTCCGTGAAACGCTCGCGAAGGATCAGCTTCGACAGCTTGCCGGTGGCGGTGTGCGGCAGCTCGTCGACGAACTCGATGGCGTCGGGCTGCCACCAATTGGGCACGTGCTTTCGACGGTGCTCGCGGATCTCGGCCTCGCCGATGTCGCTGCCGGGCGCACGCACGACCAGCAGGAGTGGTCGCTCGTCCCATTTCGGGTGCGGGATGGCGATCGCGGCCGCTTCCGCGACGCCGCCGCAGCCGACCGCGGCATTTTCGAGCTCGATCGAGCTGATCCACTCACCGCCGGACTTGATGACGTCCTTGGAGCGGTCGGTAATCTGCATCGTCCCGTCCGGATGGAGGACGGCGACGTCGCCGGTGTCGAACCATTGCTCCTCGTCGGTCGCGTCCTCCTCGGCCTTGAAGTAGCGCTTGACCACCCAAGGGCCGCGCGCCTGCAGCCGGCCGGAGGACTTGCCGTCGCGCGGCTGCACCTTGCCTTCGTCGTCGACGACCCGAAGCTCGACCCCGAACGGCGCCCTGCCCTGGCAGGCGATATGGTCGAGCTTGTCGTCCTCGCTCAGCTCGTCCCAGCGGAGCGGCCGGGCGCCGCAGGTGCCGATCGGCGAGGTCTCGGTCATACCCCAGGCGTGGTTGACGTCGATTCCGCGATCGCGGAACCATTTGATCATCGCCCGCGGCGCGGCGGCGCCGCCGATCGTCACCCGCTTCAAGGCGCCGAGATCTTCGCCGGTACGCTCGATATGCTCGATCATCGTCAGCCAGACGGTCGGCACGCCGGCGGAATGGGTGACCTTCTCCTCGCGGAACAGCCGGCACATCGATTCCGGCCGATAGTCGGCCGACAGCACCAGCTTGCAGCCGACCATCGGCGCCGCCCAGGGCACGCCCCAGGCATTGGCGTGGAACATCGGCACGATCGGCAGCACGACGGCGCGCTGCGACAGGTCGAAGATGTCGGGCGATGCCTCGGCCATGGTGTGGAGGACCGTCGATCGATGCTCGTAGAGCACGCCCTTGGGGTTGCCGGTCGTCCCGGACGTGTAGCACAGGCCGCAGGGGTCGCGCTCGTCGCCTTCGGCCCAGGAATAATTGCCGTCTTCGGCCGCGATCCACTGTGGGAACCCATCCTCGCCCCCGGCGGGGTCCATGCAGATATAATGCTCGATCGTTTTCCAACGCGGCTTCATCCGCTCGACGATCGGCGTGAAGGCGCGGTCATAGAGCAGCACCCGGTCTTCGGCATGATTGGCGATGTACTCGAGCTGGTCGTCGAACAGCCGCGGGTTGATGGTGTGCAAGATGCCGCCCATCCCGGCGGTCCCGTACCAACAGATTAGATGGTGGGCGTGGTTCATCGCCAGGGTCGCGACCCGGTCGCCACGCTTGACGCCGAGGCGTTCGAGCGCCCGGGCCATTCGCCGCGCGTCCCTGGCGACGTCGCTCCAGTTGGTGCGGGTAACGCGACCGTCGCCCCAGGCGGAAACGATCTCGGTGTCGCCATGCTCGCGTTCGGCGTGGTCGACCAGCTGCGTCACCCGCAGCGGCCAGTCCTGCATCGCGCCCAAGCTCATCCGCCCGCTCCCATCGCCGGAGCGGCATCATGACTCAAATTCGCTAGAAGGGAAGCTTGAAGCCTGGCGGAAGCGGGATTCCGCTGGTCATCTTCTCGAGCTCCGGAGCGGCGGCGGCGTCGGCCTTGGTCCGGGCGTCGTTGATCGCGGCGGCGACCAGATCCTCGAGCATCGACTTCTCGGACGGCTGCAGCAGGCTCTCGTCGATGTCGACGGCGACGATCCGGCCCTTGGCCGAGGCCCGCACCTTGACCAGCCCGCCGCCGGCGGCGCCCTCGACCTCGATCTTGTCGAGATTCTCCTGCGCCTTCTGCATCTCGGCCTGGACCTCCTGGGCCATCTTCATGATCTCGTCGAGGTTGGGCATCTCCGGCATGTCTCAAGCACCCTTGGCTGGCGTGAAAGTTTCCAGTTCGGCGTCCGGGAAGGCCTCGAGCGCGGCTTTCACCGCCGAATCCTGGAGCACTTCGCTACGAACGCGCTCTTCGGCCATTTTCTCCTGCTCGAGGAGCGACGGCTCGGCGCCTTCATCGGCGATTGCAACGGTCCAGGTTACGCCGGTCAGCGACTTGAGTGCCGCCGCCATCTCGCGCGGCCAATCGGTGCCGAGCGGTCGCAACGGCTTCAGCACCATCTCGGGCGCGGCATAGCGAACGAGGCCGACCTGGTCGTGGAGCTGGACGGCGAGCTGGTGCTTGCCCGCCGCTTCTAGCGCTTGCACCAGCGTCCGGAAATCGGGCGGAAGCTGGGCCGTCGGCTGGCTCGCGGGCGTCGGCGATGGCCGGTTCGGAGCCTGGGCGGAGGTCTCACCGCTTGCCGACAAGCGGTCGAGTAGCGCCGCGGGGTCGGGAAGCTCAGCGGAGTGGATCAGGCGGAGCACGGCCATTGCCGCCGCCTCCTGAGGGTCCGGGGCAATGGTGACGTCGGACACGCCCTTGAGAAGTATCTGCCACAAACGGTGGATCTGAGCCCAAGACATCTTCGCGGCCAGCCGATCGGCGAACTCGCGCTGCTCGCTGGAGAGAAGCGCTTCGGTCTGTGCGCCCGCCTTGGCCCGGGTCGCGGAATGCAGCGCCTCCATCAGCCCGCGCAAAAGCGAGGCCGGGTCGATGCCGAGGGCGTGCGCCTCGTCCATACCTGCCAGCGCTTTGGTTGAATCCCCCGCGAGGACCAGCTCGAGTAAATCGCGGATCCGGCCGCGGTCGGCGAGGCCAAGCATCTCGCGGACCTGGTCGGCGCTGACGCTGCCGCCGCCATGGGCGATCGCCTGGTCGAGGATCGACAATCCGTCACGGGCCGAGCCTTCGGCAGCGCGAGCGATCATCGCCAAGGCGTCCGGATCGATCTCGACCCCTTCCGAGCGCGACACCTGGGCGAAATGCTCGACCAGCTTCTCCGGATCGATCCGGCGCAGGTCGAACCGCTGGGTCCGCGACAGCACCGTCACCGGCACCTTGCCCACCTCGGTGGTCGCGAACAGGAACTTCACATGCTCAGGCGGTTCCTCAAGAGTCTTGAGCAACGCATTGAATGCGTTCTTGGAAAGCATGTGAACTTCATCGATGATGTAGATTTTGTAGCGGGCCGAGACCGAGGCGTAGCGGACCGCGTCGATGATCTCGCGGATGTCGTCGACACCAGTGTGCGAGGCGGCGTCCATTTCGATGACGTCGATGTGCCGGCCTTCGGCGATCGCCCGGCAGTGCTCGCATACCCCGCAGGGCGTGATGGTCGGCTGCCCCTGCCCCTCCGGGCCGATGCAGTTCAATGCCTTGGCGATCAGCCGCGCGGTCGAGGTCTTGCCGACCCCGCGGACTCCGGTGAGCAGGAAGGCATGCGCGATTCGCCCGCGCTCGATCGCGTTGGCGAGCGTCTTCACCATCGCGTCCTGGCCGATCAGCTCGCCGAACGTCTGCGGCCGGTATTTGCGGGC